>NZ_JBFUFF010000097.1:0-23998 GCF_056403555.1 Rhizobium sp. P2_G2 | reverse complement strand
GTGCCGTACTGCGCTGGCTGCCCCGTGAAGACATGGTAAATCGTCCACGTTCCGTCGCTCTCATATCGCTTGCCAAACTGGTAAGACGCCGGTTTTTCATTGCCACCGGCATAGCCGCCTTCGTTTTCCCATCGGCTGATCTCATCTTCGTGGAACGATGCCTTGCGAGGCCGGAGAGAGGCGGCATGTAACACCTCGAATTGGCTCGACAGCTTCCCCGCAATCGCGTCCTCCGGGGTCATTCCGTCCTGGAACGCATCGATTGCAACACTGCCATAGCGCATTCTGCGCTCAAGATGCCAATCGGTATCGATATCAAAGACACCGATGATGTCGAGGACTCGCCCGATCATTCGGAGGTTGGAGAGTGAACTATGGTGACGGACGATGGAAGACATCAGTCCTCCTTTGATCGGGGCCAGGGCCATCTCAGTACCCTCGAGCGACAGTGCCCGTGCCAGAAGCTGCCGATGGGTCGTAAGTGGGGCAGGTTGCGACAGATTACAACGCTGGTGCGATTGTTTGTGTCCCGAATAACTTCAGGTATTGCCGCTCGCGCCGCCTGGCGAGATCGTCCGGCCGCCTCGCCGAGATGATCGATAAAGTTAAGCCAGCCGGTGACGCTCTGTACCCCAAGTTTATTTCGGAACTATTGTTTCTGCGACGGGTTGTATAACAGCTGCCTCACACAGAAAGAAAAGCAAATGAAAAAGATAATCATCGCCGCCGCTGTCATTGCATTTGGCGCCTTCGCTCCATCGGCATTTGCGGCCGATGGCAAGACGACCGGACTCATTGGCGGCGCTGTCGCCGGCGCAATCGTTGGTGGCCCAGTTGGTGCCGTCATCGGCGGGGCTGCCGGTTACACGATCGGCAGCGAAGTCGACCGGACGGGTCACCGCCACAAAGTCATTCGCCGGCACGTGAACAAGTACTGACCTGCGGATATTTGAAACGTTCGAGGCCCGCTCAGCGGGCCTTTTTGATTGATGTTTTCGTTCGCCGCCATTTCATCGCGCGACAAAGACGCCAACGGATGGCCCGGCAGGACGAGGTTATCAGTTCTTTTCAGCGGAAAGGCCGTTCACTGCCTTGGCGTCAGCGGCTTCCCACAGTGTTGTTTGATCGTTTCGTGCACACGCGCCACCGAAAGCGGTTTCGCTAAGAACACCACACCGTCGGGAAGTTCGGAAGGAAGGGGCCGGACTGCGCCCGACACAATGACGACGCAGATTTGCGGCCAACGCTTTGCGACCTCGCGCGCCAGCTGCAAGCCGTCGATGGCGCCACCGGTTTGCACGTCGGTGAACAGCAATTGCAGATCCGGGTGTTCGACGAGGAAGGCGAATGCCGCCTCTGCGGTCGTGGCCTGGATGACCGCATAGCCTTCGTCGGAGATCATGTCGGCAGTATCCATGAGGATCAGAGCCTCGTCGTCGACGACAAGAGCGACAGGCGGCTTCAACTGCGAGAATTCTTCTTGTGTCATCTCCATCAAGTTTCCCAATGGGCTTTGGTTCCCGAGGCGTGCAATGCTTCTGCAGCAAGCGGAGATACATGAGAAATGGAGGAATTCGAGGCGGCGACCTCCTCCTGGACGATGGCGGGGCCGATCTCCAGCTGCGGGAGAGGGGCGGTCGAGTTGCTTGACTGGAAATCGTTCCTATCGATCCGATGTTCCGCCGGCTTCGGCCGCTGCTCGATGGTGCGTGCGCATTTCTTCCAGCCGTGCCGGCGTATGTCTTTCAACCCCAATCCAATGGTTGCCGGCTTCGCTCGAGTGAATGAGTTCGTCGAGTTTGGCCTGAACTGCAAGAGTATGGCGGCTGCGCGCATGTTGGAGGAGAAGCAGGATCAGGAAAGCCATTAGCGTCCCGAACATGTTGCAGAGCAGAAACCATTCGCGCGTGAAGCCGGCGACCATGCCGTAGGCGATCCAGCCGGTGACAAGCGTTGTCATCCCTGCCACGGTGAGGTGATGCCCCACCCAAAATGAAGCGGCGTCCGAACCGAGCTTTTGAGCGCGTGCAATCGCCTGACTGAAGGAAAGGCTCATCTGACCGCCAGCCTGTCCTCGGCCGTCAGATCGAAGGCAGAAGGGTTTCGACCTCCTCGCGGCCTTTCCTACCGCGGGGAACGACCCTTTCTTCCCAAAATCGTGCCGCTTCCGCCGGCTCCTTTTCCCAAATGCGCGTGGAAATCTTGTTGTCGTCCGTGACGACTCTGCGGGTGCCGCCCAGGCGACGGTACTCTTCGGCAAGCTCAACGGCTGTCGTTTGGCGCTCGGTCATGCTCACCTCCACGGATCATTCCCTCAGGAACCGCCAATGCGCGGGATTGTTCCTGATCGCTACAGGACCGCTTCCAACCGGGCCACCGTCCTGTTTCCAATAGACAGGCTTCTCGCGATCTGGATTGTGCGCTGGGGCTCGATTGGGCGGGATGCCGGTGGAACAGATGGGTCACTGCGCCGTTGTCTGGTCATTGAGACAATCACGTCCGAAGAGAAGGAAAGCATCATGGGAAGCACCACCGACAAGGTCGCCGGCAAGGCGAACGAACTCGCAGGCCAAGCGCGCCAGGGTCTCGGCAAGGCAATGGACGATGAGGAGATGCAGGCCAAGGGCATTGTCCAGGAAGCCAAGGGTGATGCCCAGCAGGCCAAGGGCAAGGCCAAGGACGCCATCAAGGACGTCATCGACCGCGCCTGACCGTCGATATCAGTGAGAACAAAGAAGGGTGCTCGACCTCCGGGGGAGCGCCCTTTTCGTTGTCCGAAGGTTGGCCGCTGCCGCCCTCAGCGTCGATCGATCATTTCACGGCTGGGGTCTTATGCCAAGCCTTCGGTTTCCTTGACTTCAACCGCGACGTCCATGCCCAGGAAGGCATCCGTTCGGCCCGTGAAACTCCCGGTTACGGGAACAGCTTCGACGATGTCGCGGGTGACTGCCACCGGGATCAGGTTGGCGCCGCCCATGCTGCGGTTCGTCGGATCGAAGGTGATCCAGCCGGCACCGGGAACGAAGACTTCGGCCCAGGCATGCGTCGATCCCTTGTCGGTCGACCCCGCCAGCCGGCTGTCGGGATTGAACAGGTAGCCGGAAACTATTCGCGCACCGAAGCCAAGGCTGCGCACTGCCTCGACGAACAGGACCGCAAAATCCCTGCAGGATCCCCATCCACGGTCCAGTGTTGCCGTGGGTGTCTGGGTGCCTTCTTCCTCTCGGCTTTGGTATGAGATCGAAGACGCGATGCCGGAGCTCACGTCTTTGAGCAGCGACAAGGTGTCCGTCGGATTGCCGGCGACAAACCCCCGCGCCCATGTCGAAAGCCTGCCGTCGCTGTCATTATACTGCTGCGCCGCCAAAGCGCCGAGGTCGATCCAATCCTTGTCATCGTAGAGGAATGGATAGTTGATGGCCGATGCGGCGATGTCGAACACGGGCCACGCCGCCGCCGTCAAATCGACCTTGGCGAGGCTGTCCACCACAAGCACATCGCTGCGGGCAAGGAACGCGGCGGACGCGACCGTATTGCCGAAAACGTCGTTTGACCAATTGAGCTGCGCTTCCGGGGAAACGGCAACGTCATGGCTGAGCAGCTTCAGTTCACGGCTTTCCCGCGGCCTCAGCATAAGTCTGTGAGGCAAAAGCGAGACGGTCTCCCGATAGCGGTAGGTGGTCCGGTGATGGATGCTGAGTTTCGGCATTTGTGACCTTTGCTGCGGCGCGCCGAGCGGCCACGACGTGGGAAACGACGCGCGGCCCGGCAGACCTATAAGGAGGAGGGAGCGGGAAGGTTCGTCGTGAAGCAGGTTTCTCTTTCATCGGAGGATGCCGAGAGGGTGCCCCCATGCGCCTTGACGATCTCCGAAGAGATGTAGAGACCCAGGCCGAGACCCTGTTGACTTGCCCTGACATTCTCTCGCGAGAAGGGCTCGAACAGGGTGGGGAGAATGTCGGCAGGGATTGCGGCGCCCGTATTGTGGACCGACAACAGAAGGCCGCCGTCGGGCTGGCCCGCCGTCACGCGTATGGGTCCGTCTTTTGCCCCGTGGGCTATCGCATTGGCGAGCAGGTTTGACAGGACTTGCGAAAGACGGCCTGGATCGCAAGTCACTGGGTCGGGGATATTGATATCCGACTTGATTTCCCGCTCGGGGTTGGCAACCTGCAACTCTTCTATCACATGCCGGAACACCGGTTCGAGCTGCACCGCGTGCCGATCGATAGGTATGCCGCCGCCCAGCCTTCCGCGCGCGAAGTCCATGACGTTGTCGATCAGGCCTGCCATTCGCGCTGTGCTGTTGCGGACGAGATCGACAATCGAGGTTGCCCGGGCATCTAACGGTGTCTTTGCAAGCATTCTCATGCCTGCATCGATCGATGCCAGCGGATTGCGGAGATCGTGGCCAAGCACGGCGATAAACTGCTCCCGCAACGCTGCCGTTTCGCGCTCCCCAGACAATCCCACCTCAAGGAATTTGCGTTCCTCTATCGCTTTCGAGCGTTCGTCGCGAAGGTTCTGCTCGTAGTTCTTGCGGTGCATGGCCTGGAAGAACGTGAAGCGGATGAATATCGGTATTCCCAGCTCGTCTCTGCGTTCCGCGGCGTTGGCGATCACGGGCAGCCGCTTGCCGTCCTTGGAAACCAGTTCGAGAGCGACCTCGTCGAACATGGCCTGCATGCGCAGCAATGGTCGGAGATGGGTTTCGAAATAGATCTTGCCGCCTATGCTGAAGAGGTCGGATATCTGCATCCCCCTCAGGTCATCCGTCGTGTAACCGACCCAAGCCGTCATCCGGGAATTCGCCCGCAGGATCGCACCGCCAGGCGAAACAGTCACGTATCCGTTGCGAGAGCGTTCGAAGAAGTCCTCGAAGTCGTCGATCAGGTCGGAAAGCTCATGCGGCTGTTCGGGTAATGTCATTGAGGAAATCTTTGATATCGGCGATTGTTTCTTCAGGCGCACTCAGGTTCGGGCAATGGCCTGTGGCCTCCATGACGACGAGCTTGCTGTTCGCCAGCCGCTGATGGACRTATTCGCCGACGGCTTCGGGTGCGATGACGTCATCGGAGCATTGGAGGACGAGAACCGGTATGTCGACACCGTCGAGGGCGTCGCGGGTGTCCGAAAGGAAGGTGGTGTGGGCAAAATGCCTTGCGATATCAGGATCTGTGCGGCAGAAGCTGTTGGCAAGTTCCTCCCCGAGTTCCGCACGTTCCGGATTGCCCATGATCACCGGAGCCATCGCGGTCGACCAGCCCAGATGGTTGGTGTCAAGGAAATCGAGAAGCTCGTCCATTTGAGCCCTGGTGAAGCCCCCCACATATTCTTCGTCGTTCAGATAACGAGGCGAAGGGCCAACGAGAACCAGCGCCTTGAACAGTTCGGGGGCCTTCTTGGCGGCGATCACGCCAATCATGGCACTGACCGAGTGGCCGACAAAAACCGCGTCCCTCAGACCCAGTTCCCGGCCGATTTCCACGATGTCGTCGGCATAGCCGTCGAGCGAGGCGTATTTGTCGTAGGAATATGCTTCAAGGTCGGACTTTCCCGCGCCGACATTGTCGAACAGGACAATCCTGCAGCGCTCCTCGAACGCCGGCGCCACATAGCGCCACATCGCCTGATCGCAACCGAAGCCGTGGGCGAACATGATCGTTTCAGAACCTTGTCCGCGAACGGAGACGTTGTTCCGCTTGAGAATACTCATGACATACCCTTCCGGAACAAGCCTCTCGTTTTCTAGCATGTGCGGGAACAATTAGCCACCAACTTGCCTGCCCTTCTGCCGGCCGTTCGCGCGCTCCGTACGGTATCGCACAGAGGCGGTGGACGAAACACAATACCGGAACGTTGCGGGTGCGAGCGCATTTCTAGAATGCGGGTCGCTTCCGGCCCGAACAAGGAAAAATTCATGAAAAACATTATCTTGGCAGCGGCGCTGCTCACCGCGGTGTCAGGCCAGGCATTTGCGCAAACGACGACGGCCACCGAAACCAAGACGCCTGCGGTCGCCACGTCCGGCACCAACAACGCGAACGCTCCCGTCGAAGGCAAGAACTCCTTCACCGAAGCGCAGGCAAAGGGCCGTATTGCAGACGCTGGCTTTACCGATGTGAGCGGACTCCAACTGGACGACAAGGGCATCTGGCGCGGCACCGCGATGAAGGATGGCAAGTCGACGTCGGTTGCGCTGGACTACCAGGGCAACGTCGTCGCTCAGTAAGCAATTTTCAAAACCAAGGAGTCATTCAATGAAAACAGTTACAAGTCTTTTCGACACTTATCGCGACGCCAGCGCGGCGGTATCCAATCTCAAAAGCGCCGGCATTCCTGACAGCGACATCAGCATCGTCTCGAACAACGGCGACGGTCACTACAAGGACGAGTCCAATACGGCTGAAGATGCGGGCACCGGCGCAGGCGTCGGGGCTGTCGTCGGCGGTACAGGCGGTCTCCTCGCCGGCCTCGGCATGCTCGCCATTCCCGGCGTCGGGCCGGTGGTTGCGGCGGGCTGGCTCGCCGCACTGGCAGTCGGCGCGGCAGGCGGTGCCGTTGTTGGTGGTGCGACGGGCGGCTTGATCGGCGCTCTCACGAGTTCAGGCGTGCCGGAGGCCGATGCCGAGGTTTACGCCGAAGGTGTCCGCCGCGGCGGCACGCTGGTGACCGCCAAGGTCGATGAAGGCCGCTATGCCCAGGCCGAAGGCATTCTCCGTGGTTCCAATTGGGTTGATCCCAGTGTTCGCCGCGGCGCATACGAGCAGCAGGGCTGGAAGGGTTTCGATCCGGCGCTCGACCCCTACAGCACTGGCCAGATCGAACAGGAACGCAGCCGATATTCGCGTGTCTGAATGAGCGGCGCCGACGGTTGAATGCCGTCGGCGTCCCTCTATTCCCAGATCGTTATTTCATCAGTCCGGCGGCGCGTAGCGCGTCGGTGATGACTTTGCCGACACCGTCACTGTGACCGTTTCTGCCCGCCGCGACTTTTGCCGGCGTTTTTGATTTCGCATAGGCCATCGCCTTTTCGACGAGCGATTCCACGCCCTCGAAGACCGGCTGGGACGATGACGGTTTCGTTGTTCCCTCGAAGGTCGCCACATCCAGGTCGCCGACGATGTTCCAACTTTTCGCAATGCGCGCGGTCGATGAAATCCCCGTCTCCAACATGAACGAGCCAATCTCCCCGAGCGGAACTTTTCCACTCACCGAAAGAGGAACGCCATGTGCCATGCCTTTGATCAGGTAGAGTTCGACAGCCTCGTTGCCTTGTTTGTCGAGCCAGATTTTTCGGGTGTGTCCGTTGACAGTGCTGACGCTGTCCGCTGCGTCGTCGCCGCCATGCGCACCAACCCACTGACTGGCAACCTGCGCGGCGTTGACGGGTCTCACGGTCTGGTCATGCGTGCCGTGCCAGATGGAGATCCGGGGCAGTGAATTTACTCCCGAAGAGGTGAGCGCCAAAGCTGATCGCAAAGGCGCCGCACTGGGGGAATTGCGACCTTGCATCCTTTCGAAGGCTTGCCCGACACCGGAGGCCACGCCGTATGGCAGTCCGCCGATAATCGCCCCGCCCGCAAAAACCTCCGGATAGGTCGCCAGCATGACGTTGGCCATTGCCCCGCCGGCTGACAGCCCGGTGATGAACACTTTTCCCCCATCCAAGCCGTGCGCCTCTACGGCATGGCCGATCATTTCGCGGATAGACCGAGCTTCCCCGGCATCGCGGTGCGTGTCGCCCGGCTCGAACCAGTTGAAGCAAAGGTTTGCATTGTTGGCGCGCTGCTGCTCGGGAAACAGTACCGCAAACCCCATCTCCTCGGCCAACTGTGTCCAGCCGGAGCCGCGGTCGAAGCCTGCTGCGTCCTGGGTGCAACCATGCAGCACGACCACCAGCGGCGTTTTCGGAGCCAGAATGCTCGGCAGATAGAGCCAGCACTTGAGCGCACCGGGGTTGGGTCCGAAGCCCGTCAGCTCGACCAGCGCACGTTTGTTTTGATTTCTAAGCACATCCGTCTCCTTCGCCCGACACGGGCGTGAATACGACAAGTAGGCACGAATGCTGCGCTGCACAAATTTATTGGCGACTTATCTCGCTTCGTACGCTTTCGGACCAATTGGTTCCGAGATTTTCGAAACGGGATTTTCAGTCTGCCGCGAAACAGGCCACGCGTCTCGATCGGCTCGAACGCTTGCTCGACGCCTTGGGGGACGGTATCTCGTAGCAGCCGCCAGCAAGCGTGAAGCGCGCCCGCACGGCTGGTTGAATGAAGACGAAATCTGCATTCCCGTTGGTTGAAAGCTTCAACCGGTTGAGCTTCTTGATGCCGAAACGCCACACCCAGCCCTGGCTTGCGACATTTCGCGTCATCCTCAAGTCATCCGGGAACTTAAGCGAAGGGTGACAGTTGAATTGGCGCACATCCCTGCACCTCTCATATTGGAAGTCCATCCGTGTCAAAGTTTTTCGCCAAGTTCGCAGCTGCCGTCGCAAGTGCCTCCGGCAAACCTATAACCTTCGTGGCCGCCGTGACCCTTGTTCTTGCCTGGGCCGCGTCAGGCCCTTTCTTCAACTATTCCGAGACTTGGCAGCTCGTCATCAACACCAGCACGACGATCATCACTTTTCTGATGGTGTTCGTGCTTCAGAATTCCCAGAACAGGGACGGCAAGGCGCTGCAAGCCAAACTCGATGAACTCATCCTGTCGAGCCAAGCTGCCAATCGCTTTGTCGGGATCGAAAAGCTCGACGAAAAGCAGCTGCGAGAGATGAGTGATGATCTCGCGAGCAAGGCGGAGTGTGTCAATGAAGCGGCCGAAGAAAGAAGCACGGCCTGAACACTTGGATGAACTTGGCCGTTGCCTCGTTGGTGACTATTCGTGGTGCGACCGCAGGTCTGCGCCAGGAGCGAGCGTTTTGTCGTAAAGGCACACCTGACGATCCAGTCGAGAACGGTCTGCCGGCTACGGGAACCCATGCGCAATCGATTTCTTTAGTTTGCGTCGTACCGTCGTGGTTCGTGGGACGCGTGGAAGGTGATACTGCCCTCTCGCTGAGCCATCGTCGACGACTGCTTTGCCGCAAAGCGGCCATCCCGCCAGGCGCCTAACCGATCGAGATCTTCCAGATCACCCCGATTGCCGCGCATGTCAGGAGCGTTGTGATCGGTGAAATCTTGAACCTGAAGATGGCGATTGCCGCGGCGACCGAGAGCACCAGCGAAGGGACGACAATCGACGCCAGCACCGGCACATCGAGTTCGATCGGACCAAGCGCCCACGGCCGAACCCGTGAGAACAGGGTGTGCAGCGCAAACCAGATCGCCAGGTTGAGGATGACGCCGACGACGGCGGCGGTAATGCAGGAGAGCGCTCCAGCGAGCGCGGCATTGCCTCGCAGCTTCTCGATGAAGGGAGCGCCGAGGAAAATCCACAGGAAGCACGGCACATAGGTGACCCAGGTGGTCAGCACCGCGGCGAGCGTCGCCGCCGTCAGCGGGCCGAGCGTTCCGGGATCGCGGTAGGCGCCCATGAAGCCGACGAATTGCACGACCTGGATCAACGGACCCGGCGTGGTTTCCGCCATGCCGAGACCGTCCAGCATCTCGCCGGGCTTAAGCCAGTGGTAATGGTCGACGGCCTGCTGCGCGACATAGGAAAGCACGGCATATGCTCCCCCGAAGGTGACGACAGCCATCTTCGAGAAGAAGACCGCGATCTGCGTGAAGACGTCGCTGGGGCCGAAAGCGGCATATAATGCGGCCACCGGCACGATCCAGAGCGCAAGCAGCACGACCGACATCTTGAGCGACCATGACACGTTCGGCCGCGCATGCGGGGGCGTCGCTTCGCCGAGGCAGGAATCGGCATCGCTCAGCACGGGGCCAGACCCCGCCTTGTGGCCACCGCCCGCCCGGAACAACGGTGATCCGGTCCTCGCGCCGACATAGCCAATAATGCCGGCGGCGAGGATGATCAGCGGGAAGGGCACATGCAAGAAGAAGATCGCCATGAAGGCGGCTGCAGCAATGCCGATCATCAGCTTATTCTTCAGCGCTCGGCCGCCGATGCGGAACACGGCCTGGACGACAACGGCGAGCACCGCGGCTTTCAGCCCGAAGAACAGGCCGTCGACCACCGAGACATCGCCGAAGATCACGTAGATGTAGCTCAGCGCGAGGATGGAGAGAAAGCCTGGCAGCACGAACAGGATGCCGGCAACCAGACCGCCGAGCGTCCGGTGCATCAGCCAGCCGATATAGATGGCGAGCTGCTGCGCCTCCGGCCCTGGCAGCAGCATGCAATAGTTCAATGCATGCAGGAAACGATGCTCGCCGATCCAGCGCTTTTCGTCGACGATGATCCTGTGCATGACGGCGATTTGCCCCGCAGGTCCGCCGAAGCTCAGCGCCGCGACCCGCACCCAGACCCAGAACRCCTCGGCGAAGGAGACGCCGTGGGCGTGTTCCGCACCTGCGATTTCGGCGCCTCCATTCAAAGCGGTCTCGGACATCTCAAAACCCTTTCTTGTTGGTGGGCCAGTTGTGTGTCTCTTCGGTGGCGTCCCGGCACCAGCGATAGAAGGCGTCGTAGAGCGTCATGCCCGCTTCGAGCTGTTGGAGGTCGTCGTTGAACATCCGCGACAGGCCGAGCGAGGCGGCAAGCAGGCCGGCAACCTCGGGCGCGAGCTCCGGACGGGAGGTGTCGGCACCGCGGACGATGGTGGCGAAGCGCTGCATCGGCGCGGTGCCGAGGCCGAATTCCTCGACCATGACGTCGAAGGTGCAGAGATCGCCACGATGGCTCCAGAAGATATCGGAGTCGATATCGAACGGGACAGCGTTGAAGCGGTCGGCCACCAGCTCGACCTCAGATGGCGCGACAAAGAGAAAGACGGCATCGGGATCGACGAAGCGGCGGATCAGCCAGGGGCAGGCGATCCGGTCGATCTTCGGCCGCGACCGGGTCACCCAGACGGTGCGGCCCTGCGCGTCGCGGAGCGGCAAGCGCGAGACCGGCACTGCGGGCAGGTCTTGCGAGACCCACGCTTCGAAGCCGCCTTCGAGCACTTCTGCGGGGATATCGTGGTGGCGGAGCCATGCGGCCACGCCGTGGCTCAGTTTCTTGCCCCTCTGGCAGATGACGATGGCGCTTTCCGCGTCAAGGCGCTCGATCCAGCTGAGGTCTGTGTGAGGATGCCGCCGCGAGCCCGGGATCAGGCGGGGGTCGGCGTCGAAATCCTCGTCGACGCGCACGTCGATGAGGTCAGGGCAATTGGGCGTGCCGATCAGGCGGTTAAGGCGGTCGGGGGTGATTTCCAGGAACGAGGGCATGGTGCGTCCTTCCGGTGAGGGTTGAATGGACGCGATTTCGGCTGTCGCCTCGTGGGGTGATCGCAGACCCCAGGATTTTGTCATCGCAAAACCGCGCCGCACCTGTCAAGCGGGATCATGGCGATCGGACCGGATCTGCCCGGATGAGATTGACCTTTCCATCCCAACCATCGGCCGGCTCGCCGCCCTTAACCTGGCTGACGGTGGCAAAGGCTGCGGCCGCCGCGTCTCGCGGCCCGGAATAGTCCTGGTCGGAAATTGCCCGCGTCGTCATCCAGCCAAACGTCGACAACTGCTCATGCACCACCGAGGCGAACCAGACCGGAGAAAGCTGCCCGTCATCGACATTGAGATCGGATTGCCAGAGCCGCAGCACCAACCGGCCACGGACGCCTTGCGGATCGGGGTGGACCAACAGCAGGTCGGGGGCATGGCCGCTGGCGAGCAGCGGGAAGACGGGCAGTTGGTCCGGTCCGGAATGCGGCGCCAGCCAGGCGTTTGCATTGGAGACCAGAGATGGCGGCTCTTTCCAGCCTTTGGCGGCGAGGCGGCTATCGATGTCGGCCAGTGCACCGGCGATCTGCAAAGTCAACGGTTCCTTGTCCTCGCCGGTAATGTCGATCCTGCGCGCCGGCAGGGCTCTCCAGCCGTCCTGCAGCCAGGATTGCAGCGGGACAGTCACAATTGCCTGTTGCACGGCATAGCGGCGCATATCGGTCGCGTGGTTGTGGTGAATGTTGAGACCGCCTGCGACCAGCAGTGCAACGGCCGCTGCTGTAGCGATCCGCGCCGGTCCGACGGCCTCCTGTCGGCCGCGCAACAGGATGAAGGACACGGCCGTCAGCCAGAGCGTGCCGAAGGACAAGCCGGCCACGACATCGGAAAACCAGTGCGCGCCGAGATAGACGCGCGAGAAGGCGATCGACACAGCCATCAGCATGGCCGCGAAGGCAAGCGGCAAGCGCCAGGCAGGGCGAAGCTCGCGTGCGATCAACACGGCGAGGAAGCCATAAAGGATGGCGTTCGACGTGCTGTGGCCGCTTGGAAACGAGAACTCACTCCAGCCGCCATAGGCCATCTCGCCAGGCCGGGTCCGGTGCAAAGTCGCTTTGATCACCGTATTGACCAGCGATCCGCCGGCGACGGCGATCAGCAGGAAGAGCGCGCTGCGCCAGGCGCGACGCAGCGCCAGCAGCAGGAACACAGCGGTGGTCACGGCGCTGACCACGACCGTGTCGCCGAGTTCCGTGAGGCTGATCATGATGGCGTCACCGGCGTCGGTGCGCAGTGCCCGCAAGCCTTGGAATACCGAATTGTCTGCCTGCACGAGCGGATCGCCATTGATGACGTCCTCGAGCACACCGAGGAAGATCCACGCCGCCGCGACGATCACGACGCCGGCGACAAGCAGCGCGATCGCATCGCCCGGCGTCCTGCCCATCAGGCGGGACACTGTTCTCGCGGCAATCCCGTCGCCGCGTCTTGCCCAGCCCCGGGTCCTGGCGAGAATGCGCACCAGGCGCGGCAGGCCGTAGCGCAAGGCCCAACGCAGTAGCGTCCATGCCAGCCATAGGAGCACGATGATCAGCGCCAGGAGAATGGCGAGCGGCTTGGCCGCCTTGCCGAATTCGGCGAAAGCCGCACCGACGAACACGGCAGGCAGGACATGCGAGAGCGTCCAGGCGATCGCGGAGAGCACATTGACGAGATAGAAACGCCAGGGCGGCATGCCGACAATACCGGCGAGCAGGGGCACCACTGCCCGAATGCCGGGAATGAAGCGAGCCAGGAACACGCCCATATTGCCATGCCTTGCGAAGAAAGCTTCCCCCTTCTCGACCATGGCTGGATAGTGGTTGAGCGGCCAGGCGGACAGCAGCGCGCGCTGATAGCGATGGCCGAGCCAGAACGACAGGCCGTCGCCGACAATCGCACCCGAGGCGGTGGCGGCGAGCATCGGCCATAGTTTGACCACGCCGGCCGGGATCAGTGCGCTGACGGCCAATATGACGGCTGTGCCGGGCACGACAATGCCGATGCCCGGCAATGCCTCGGACATCGCCAGAAGGAAGATCAGGGCATAGGCAGCATAGCCATGCTGCTCGATCAGTGCGGTGATGCCCGAAAGCAGGTCTGTGAACACTGGGCAGTTATCTCCATGCGCATTGTGACCAGATTTAACGAATTGCAGCTGAATATCGTCTGCATGACTTTGCCCGGTCGAGATGGACTCATCATTTCTCCATCCTCCCGAAACTGAAAGCTAGCTGAAAGGTTGGGTTGGCTAAGATCATCGGCATCGCGGAGGAACGCATCATCGCAAAGATGGCGCGGCAAGCGATGACGAACAGCCAGGAGGAGATTTCGATGCGAGCCTTTCGCACACACCTAATTCATACAGTCGCTCTTACCACTATCGCGCTCGCGGCGACGCTGAACGCCGTTGAGGCTCATGCCGCCGACAAGATCTCGATCATGGTCGGTGGCTACGAGAAGCAGATCTACCTGCCCGCCAAGCTTGCCGAAGCGCTCGGCTATTTCAAGGACGAGGGCCTCGACGTCGAACTCCTCAACGAAGCGGCGGGTGTCGATGCCGAAAACCAGCTGCTCGCCGGCGCGGTGCAGGGCGTGGTCGGCTTCTACGATCACTGCGTCGACCTCCAGGCCAAGGGCAAGTTCGTCGAATCGATCGTCCAGTTCAGCCAGGCGCCCGGCGAAGTCGAGATGGTGTCGGCCAAACATCCGGAGATCAAGTCACCGGCCGATTTCAAGGGCAAGAATCTCGGCGTCACCGGCCTCGGCTCGTCGACCAATTTCCTCACCCTCTACATGGCCTCCAAGGCCGGCCTGCAGCCGGGCGACGTGGTGACAGTACCGGTCGGCGCCGGTGCCACCTTCATCGCCGCCATGCAGCAGGACCAGATCCAGGCCGGCATGACCACGGAGCCGACCATTTCGCGGCTGATGAAGACCGGCGAGGCCAATGTCCTCGTCGACCTGCGCACCGTCGACACCACCCGCAAGGCGCTGGGCGGCACCTATCCCGCAGCGTCCCTCTATATGGAGACGTCGTGGGTAGAGGAGCACAAGGACGAGGCGCAGAAGCTTGCCAATGCCTTCGTCAAGACGCTGCGCTTTATCAACACCCATTCGGCCGCTGAAATCGCCGACAAGCTGCCGGCCGATTTCTACTTCGGCGACAAGGACGGCTATGTCAAAGCGCTCGACGCCGGCAAGGGCATGTTCACGGCCGATGGCGTGATGCCGGAGGATGGGCCGAAGACCGTGCTCGCCGTGCTGTCTGAATTCTCCAAGAACATCCAGGGCAAGCAGATCGACCTGTCGAAGACCTACACGACCGAGTTCGTCAAGGCCGTCAAGTGATCCTCCCGGCAGGCTGCCTCCGGCTTCGGCTGGGGGCGGTCTCGCCGTTTCCAACGGGCTTTCGCGTGCACGCCCGCTCAAGCACGCCGTCAGGTTATCATCATGCAGACCTCATCATCGACTGGCCCGGCCATCGAGCTCATCAATGTCAGCCGCCGTTTCGTCTCGCCCACCGGCAAGTCGCTGACCGCGCTACGCGATTTCAACATGACCGTCGAGCGCGGCGAATTCGTCGCCGTCGTTGGCCCGACCGGCTGCGGCAAGTCGACGACGCTCAATCTCGTCACCGGCTTGGCGCGCCCGAGTGCCGGCGAAGTCCGGCTGATGGGTGGCCCCGTCAGCGGCATAGACCGCCGCGTCGGCTTCGCCTTCCAGACCGATGCGCTCTTTCCGTGGAAGAATGTCATCGACAATGTCATGGCCGGCCCGCTGTTCCGCGGCAAATCCAGGGCGGAGGCGGAGAGGGCGGCCAAGGATTGGCTGGCCCGCGTCGGCCTGTCGAAATTCCTGCATCACTATCCGCACCAGCTCTCGGGCGGCATGCGCAAGCGCGTTTCGCTGGCCCAGACCTTCATCAACGAGCCGGAAATCCTGCTGATGGACGAGCCCTTTTCCGCGCTCGACGTGCAAACCCGCACCGTCATGCACGAGGAACTGTTGAAACTCTGGGCCGAGCGCAAGGCCTCCGTCGTCTTCGTCACCCATGATCTCGAAGAGGCCGTGGCACTTGCCGACAAGGTCTATGTGCTGACAGCCGGCCCCGCCACGGTCAAGTCGGTCTACACGATCGACTTGCCGCGTCCGAGGATCGTCTCCGAGATCCGCTACGAGCAGAGCTTCATCACCTATTGCCGCACCATCTGGGACGACCTGCGCGAAGAGGTCGAGACCAGCTATCGCCGCGCCGCCGAAGCGGCCTGAGGGAACACGACCATGGCCGATATCGCCCTTGAAACCACCCCGCGCGTCGCATTCGCCCCCGGCACGTCCGATGCCGAAATCGAAGCCGCCGCACTCAAATCCATCCGCCGCCGCAGGCACATGGTGCTGTTCTGGCAGATCGCCATCCTGGTGATCCTGCTCGGCCTCTGGGAGCTAGGCTCGGATTTCGGATGGATCGATCCGTTCTTCTATGCCAGCCCCAGCGCCATCGCTGTCAGGCTTTGGGACTGGGCAGTGAACGGCACCAGCCAGGGGTCTCTCTGGTATAATCTCTGGGTGACGATGGAAGAGGCGCTGATCGGCTTCGTCTTCGGCTCGGTCGCCGGCGTCATCGTCGGCGTTGGGCTTGGCCGCAACCGGATGGCATCGGACGTGCTCTCCGTCTACATCAAGGCGATCAATTCGATCCCGCGCGTGGTTCTGGCGCCGATCTTCATCATGATCATGGGGCTGGGTCTGGCGTCGAAAGTGGCGCTCGCCTTCATCATGGTGTTCTTCGTCGTCTTCGCCAATGCCTTCCAGGGCGTGCGCGAAGCCGACCGCAACATGATCGCCAATGCCCGCATTCTCGGCGCCTCCAACTGGCAGGTGACGCGCACCGTCATCATCCCCTCGGCGATGAGCTGGATCTTCGCCAGCCTGCACGTCTCCTTCGGCTTCGCCATCATCGGCGCCATCGTCGGCGAATTCGTCGGCGCCCGCTTCGGCATCGGCCAGTTGATCTCGATTGCGAAGGGCACATTCGACGCCGCCGGCATGTTCGCTGCCATCCTCCTGGTCATGGTCGTGACGCTGGTGGCGGAATATATCATGACGATCATCGAGAACCGCCTGGCGAAATGGCGGCCGCAGCAGCATCTGGACACGCAGTGAAGTTGGTGTGATCCTACGGCCCGTTTGCAAAGGCGCGAGACGCCAGCTCGCGCCTTTCAGCTATTGAGCCGATCGCTTCAGGAAGAAATTGACGGCCTCGGTCATCGTCGTGTCGCCCATCAACTCGTCGACCTCAGCGGCAGCCGTCAATGCCTCCTCACGGTCACCACGCAAGGCTTCTCCAAGTGCCACGGTAGCATATTGGGCAAAATAGCCGAGGCGCGTGACCACCGAAAACGACCGGTCATCCGCCTTGTCATCGATCAGAGAAGATGCCGTGTTGTTCACCACCAATAGGAACTTGAAGGCCTGCTCTGCCGGCAGGTCGCGGACGGCGATGAGCAACTGTTCGCCGAGCGCGAAGAGGATCCTGTCTGCGACATCACGATCGGTACTGAGCTGCGCCGGGAGCGTGATTGTTGCGCGGCCAATAAGCTCCGGGTCACCGCTACGCGCCGAACGCGCCATCAAATCCCCCAGATGCTCTGCGCGGGTGACAGCCGGGATCGCACTGCCGGATTGCTCCAATGCGTCGAGGTCTTCCGCGAGGTTATCCGCCGGGGCAATGCCTTCGCGTTCATCAAGCGTGGCGAGGTCACCGCGGAACGCGTTGATGCGCTGGGGCAGGTCGAGTTCGATGGCACGCTGCAAGCCGCGTTCGGCATAGTGGCGCGCCTTTCCATAGTCACCGGCGTAGAAATAAGCTTGGCCAAGCGTGCCAAAAGCTGACAGTTCGCTCATCTCGGATTGGGCAAGGTTCGCGTAGCGCAAGGCTCGCTCTGCGGCTTCCACCGCCTTGTCGAACTGTTTCGCCAGCAAATAGAGTGCCGACAGATCGACCGCGAAGGATGATTGCTCTACGGGATCACCATGCGCAACAGCGAGCCGCTCGCCTTCGAGTGCAGCCGATATCCCTTCTTCATGCCGTCCCCGCAGGCGTTTCATGATCTGCGCGATACGACCGCAGGCCAGCATCTCACCGTAGGTGTTTTCGCTCGCACGAGCCTCCTCGCGCATGCGTTGGGCGATCGGCAGCGCCTCGCTCCAGCGGCCGCTGCTGATCATCCTGTCAACCAGCACACGCTCGACCGTGCGCTGCAGCCAAGGGTCTAGCGAGGCGTCATCGAGGCAGGCTAGAAGGTCCGCTTCCGCGTCCGCAAATGCCCCGACAGCATATCGCAACATGCCGCGTGAGTGCAGCAGGCGCAGGCGCCATGGGTTGGTGCGCTCGGCAGGAAGTTCTGCTGCGGCAAGCAAGGCTTCGCCGTCCGCCACCACGTCCAGCAGGAATTTGGGCGAGGGATTGAACCAACGTCGCTTTTCCCTGAATTCTTCCAGCTCACACCAGATGAGTTCGGCGAGTGCCAAGCCGCATTCGAAGGCCCGCTCCGCCGCAAGCGCACGGCGGGCCTCGAGATAAGCCTTATAGAAGCGCGCCGCCATGCCACCGTCTTCGATCGTGCTACGTGCGATGCGAACTGCCGTCAGCATGCGTTCTAGCTGAGCGACGGCCGCGGTACTGCTGCCAGCGGCGCGGTCGCCGGCCCGGCCGGCATATCGCGCAAGCGCAGTTCCGATGCCGATATAGGCGCGCGCAGTTTCCTGGCCGCCGCGCGCAAGCATCTCGCTCAGCGGCTGGCCTCCCCGGGCAAGGCGCGTTATCAGCGACGCGCCGATCTTCGCGGCATCGTAGGCGTCCACGTCCCACAATGTAGTGGCATAGGCGCGCGCGCCGATCCGCACGAACTGACGGCTCATATTCGTCCAGGACAGGGACGAATTGTTGAGCACTATGGGCCGCCGGTATAGCTCGCTCCATTGCGGGATGGCGGAAGCACGTAGTTCATAGGGGCCTAAGTGAATTCCATCATAGCTGCGAGGCGTGTTGAAAAACACGAAGTCGACCGGCAGCGTGTTCAAGAGGTCATTGATAGAGGCGGGGTCGATTGGTTCCGAATCCGAACGAACCACCAGAGTGTCGCTCAAACGACCGGTGAGGCTGGTCCCGATCTCTTCCGTACCGGAGCGTTGCAACAACCCGGAACCCATGACCAGATTGAACGATGCGAGCGGATCGAGCGTGGCCTGCGCTGCGAAGTCGCTGAGGAGCTGCAGATCCGCATCCTCGATCACGTGACCGATCGGTTTTTCCGCCCAGCTTTGCCCTTCGAAGGAGACAAAGCCATAGGGAAGGCCAGTCGTGAACGCGGTGAGCCGCGCCTTACCCACCGCACGGCATGCCTCCGCCGGCACTGCGGCAGAAACCGCATCTTCGAGTGAAGACAGGGTGTCGGCGCGTGCGCCCTTGAAAAACGTACGCCGCACTGCCGTGCCAAGCCACCGGAAGGGTCCGCTTGCGGTCGTATTGGCAGAAGGCCGGTCATCCTTCTGCGCATGCCGCTGCATCTCGGCGATCGCTTCTCGCACCGCCCCTAGCCGCGGTGGCGGGGTCACGACAAGTCGCGTTCCCAGATGGGCGGCGTAGACCGCACCCACGAGGCTGCTTGCATCGTTGCGCGCTTCGACCAGCACGACGTGGTTTTCACTTGGTTCAGGCCCGGTCGAGCGTACCTTCGGCGGACCGGGCGGCGTCTCCGGGATCTGGAGCAACGCGCCGGCAAGCCGTGCTTCATGCAGTGCTGCGAGCACGTCGACAGCGCTGTTGCTCGCCGCATGCACCCACCCGCGCGCTGCCGCATCACCGCCAAGCTCCATCGCGCAACGCTGCGCGAAGGCTTCGAGCGTTCCGGCACCCTGGTCGGGGAGCAGGATGACACGCTCGACACGTTCGGACAGGACTTGCGGACGCGCCGCTGGTAACGCGTCGCCTTCAGGCGCTTCCGGCGCGACTATATCCAGCTCGTCTTCAGGCTCGAACAAAAGGATCGCACGCCTGATGCCGAGGTCCGCCAGCGCATGGCGCAGCATCAGATTGCGCTTGGCGATCGAACGCCGTTGGGCGAGTGCTTCTATCAGGCGACGCGACTGGGCAGATTCAGCTGCAAGATCTGCCCGCTGGGTTTCGTCCTCGGCCATGTCCCGCATGCTGATCGTCCCGGCGCGTTCCAGCGTTGCATCGACCATCGACCGATGGGTGCGATAGAGCGCGAGATGCTCTTCCTTGCTCACGGTGAGTTGAGGAACCACGATGAGCGGCACATAGCGCCGGTCCGGAACCGCAGCGAGCGCGATGGCCGCCTCGCGCCATTGTTCCGGCCAGCACAGCACCGCGGTGTCGGCTGTCGGTGTCAAGCCTGTGCAACGCAGCGAGAGCTCTGCCGTGCCGCCCAACGGTCCGGGCGCTACCTTTGCCTCGATGCCGCCATCGGCGGTGGCGGCCACCTCGAGTCTGGTGCCCTCGCCGTTGGCCGCGAGCGCCAGCTCGACCCCGTTCGCAAGCGTGATATCGAGTGACTTGCCCTTGGCTTGCCAATGGATGACATCGTCGATCGAGAGCTGCCAGGTGCCTGGTGCGGCCTTAGGCAGTTCGACTGTGAGCTGCGCCTTGATCTCTGAGCGCTGGCCTTGGGTGCGGTCCTCGCCAGTGACTGCATTGATCTCGTTGTCTAGCTGCAGCGTCCGCTGCACACCGGCGGCGAGGTGCTGGGTCGCCTGATGAGACTCGTAAAAGGCCCTTGGGCCGGGACTCATGGGTTCGACCCGGAGCCTGCCAACACTGATATCGCCAGGTGATGTTTCCAGCGATTCACGGATCGCAAGCGTCAATTCGGCGCGCGCAATCTCGATGGCGGCAAGCAAGCCATTCCGGAAGCGCATCGCAGCGCCGGCATTGCTACCGAGCAGGACATCAGCTGGCATGGATAAGGCCGCGCACGATTTCGGGTGCGGGCGCTACAACCGCACCCGACAGGAAAATTATCACCAGCGTCACTGCAACTCCACCCCAGCTCGTCACCTGTCGAATATAGTCGCGTTTGCCGCGCAACCTGTCAAGCATTTGTATTTGCTTTGCAACTTATCAGCCGCAAGGGACAAGTATCCGGCGATCAAGCTGGGGCCATGGAGAAGGCCTCACGACGTCCAACCCGCCATAATCCCTTCAATCCGCCGCCGGCAACCGCACCGTCACCAGCAGACCGCCCTCCCGCGACTCTCCGAGCGAGACGCTGCCGCCGGCGACCTCGACGACCTCCTTGACGATCGAAAGCCCTAGGCCGCTGCCTTCGGCCTTCGTTCCCATCACCCGGTAAAAACGCTCGAACACTTGGCTGCGTTCGGATTCCGCAATGCCGGGGCCGCTATCCTCCACCAGAAGTTCAGCCTGTCCGTCCCGGCGGGACACCGTGACGGTCACCCTTCCGCCCGGGGGCGTATAGCGCAGGGCATTGTCGACGAGGTTGACGATCATTTCCCTGAGCATGGTGGCGTCGCCGACGACGGTCGCGGACATGTCCGCTTCCAGCCCGAGATCTATCTCCTGGGCAAGTGCGGTCTCGGCATGGTCGGCCAGGATCTTGCGCGCGGTTTCCACAAGCTCGATCCGGTCCTGCCTCGGCCGGCGGCTGCCGGGTTCGGCGCGTGAGAGGGTAAGCAACTGGCTGGCAAGCCGTGCCACCTGGCGGGTGCTGTCGCGCAGCGCCTGCAGGGCCTCGTCGCGCCTGACGGCATCGTCCTCGCGGGCCGCGACGCTCGCCTGGGTGGAGAGCAGTGCCAGCGGTGTTCTCAGCTGATGCGCGGCATTGGCGACGAAGCGCCGCTGCGCCGCCATCTGGTTCTGCACCCGCTCCATATGATCGTTCAACGCGCCGACGAGTGGCCTGAGTTCCGTCTGAACCATGTCCGGGGGCAGGGGATCGAGACGTTCCCGGCCGCGTTCGCGCACCGCGTCGCGCAGCCTCAGCACCGGCGCGAGCCCGCGCTGCAGGCCGAAGATCGTCACCAGGCCTGCAAGCAGCACAAGGATGAGCTGTTTGCCGAAATCCGCCAGCCACAGGCTTTGACGCAATGCCCGCTGGCTGTTCTGGGTGACCGCGACCGTCAAGGAGATGTCGCTGTCACGGCTCAACCCGACGACGGGGTGGGCGAGCCGCACGACCCTGACGCGCTCGCCATGAAACGTGGCGTCCTCGCCATTCTCGTTCTTGCCGGGCTTCGGCAGGTCCGGAAATCCGGCCACCAGCGAACCCCAGGCGGTAATCACCTGGTAATAGACGCGATCGCGGTAGCCGGTATCGAACATTTCAAGTGCTGCAGGCGGGATATCGACACCCACGGTCCCGCGTGCATCCGCATGCACGGCTTCGGCGATCACGCGCGCGGATGCGAGCAGGGTATGGTCCGTCACCAAATTGGCAGTGATGTCGGCGGAGCGGAAACTGAGATAGAGGTTGACGCAGATGGCGGCGATCAGCGTCAGCGTCACCCAGGCAAACAATTGGGCGCGTAAGCTTTGGCTGAAATGTCCGAGACGACGGCCGAGATCACGGATCGGCATCTATTTCCCCGCCGACTGGCGTAGGAGATAGCCGAGACCGCGCAGGGTCGCGATCTGCACATTGCTGCCCTCGAGTTTTTTGCGCACGCGATGCACATAGATCTCGATCGCATTGGCGTCCGCCGCATCATCGAAGCCGAAGACGCTTTCCGAAAGCGACGCCTTCGTCACTGTTGTGCCGGCCTTCATCACCAGATGTTCAAGCACGGAATGCTCGCGCGGCGTCAAAGCCAGCGGCTCGCCGCCGAGCACGAACTGCCGCGTGCCGCCGTCGAAGACGAGATCGCCAATGGCGATTTCTGGCGCTGCCCTGTCATGGCCGCGTCGGATCACGGCCCTGAGACGGGCTTCCAGTTCGGCAATTTCGAAAGGCTTGGCGAGATAATCATCGGCGCCGCTGTCGAGCCCGGCAATGCGCCCATCGAGCCCGGCATTGGCCGTGAGGATGATCACCGGAACCTTGTTGCCGGCTTTGCGCAACCGCTTCAACAAGGTCATGCCGTCCATTTTCGGCAGGCCGAGATCGAGCACCACGGCGGCATAGTCCGCCACCTTGAGCAACTGGTCGGCGTCTTCGCCGTCATGGGCGATATCGACGGCATATTGCCCCTGGCGCAGCGCTTTGCCGAGCCAGGAAGCGAGCTCTCGATTGTCTTCGACGAGAAGCAGTTTCATTCAAACCTTGTATCAGAGTTCTCGCCGTCGAAGCAAAGCCCACAAGCTTTGTTGGAGACCATGGCTTGCCTTGCACATGATCCATTCAAAGCTTCCCGGAAAATCTCGCGTCGGTCGGCGTAAAGCCGAAGTGGCGGCGAAAGGCGCGGTTGAAAGTCGTCACGTCGTCGAAGCCGCATTGAAAGGCGATGTCGATCACTTTGCGGTTCATGCCCGCGGGTTCGGTTAGCTGTCGGAAGGCCTCCTCCAACCGCTTGCGCCGAACGAATGTCGCAATCGGTTCACCATCCATCTCGAAATCGCGCCGCAACTGGGTGCGTGAGATGCGGACATGCTGCGCGATAGCATCTTCGCTCAAAGCGGGATTTGCGAGATTGCGCAGGATGAATGCTTTGGCCGCGGCGATACGCGCGCCTGCAAGCGCGCCGGATCGAGCCGCGTCCCGGCCGCGCATATTCGCGCCGATGGCTAAAGCGGCCAGTTCAACCAGATGACGGGACACAACGTTCATTCCTGCGGCATCCAGCGCGTCAGCCTCTCTCATCGCCGACTGAACGTAACTTGTAAACAAGCCCAGATAGCCATTCGTCTTGCCGATGAAGCCGCCCACCAGCAGATCGGAACTGCTGACATAGTCCTTCAACAGGTCCCGGGAAATGGCGATCCTCGTCATCTTCGACCGCGCATCTTCCTGATAGGCGCCATAAAGTATGCTGGATGCCTCAGCAGATACGCTGACGACGGCCTCGCCGAAGCGGGACACGTTTTCATTCTTGAATTGGCTGATGCCGATCCGCGAGCCGGCGGCGGGCAGATAAATCCGCACCTCGTCCGTACCGATGAGAGACGCGCTGATGGTTGCGCGCAGGCCATCCTCACACGAAATCTGGCTCATGCCAAATCCTGGACCGGTCAATCCTCTGGCGCTGGCGAAGTGGCGCACATTATCGCGCCTTGACAAAATGTGGTAGCGACTGCCCGTTGCCGCCCCCAGTTTCTCCATGAAAACTGAGATATTCGCCGATTCCTTGAGCGATAACTCGAATTTGTCCGGCTGCTTCATCGGCCCCAAGAAAAACAGCGTTTCACCTAAGACCCGCAATATATAGCGGACTTTGGCGATATGTAAATATTCGTTGTAGGCGGCAATATTTCTGAACAGGGATGCGGAATTTCAATTCGAAGCGGAGTTATTACACTTTATATACAAATAAAATTCCAAGCGGAGACGCGTTGTAAAAGAATTGTTTCCAAAAAATGGCGTTATTTCGTTGCTATTTGGCTCAACTTCAGGGCGCTTTCTGAGATAATATACTGTTCTCCGCTCGCT
>NZ_JBFUFF010000096.1:0-24266 GCF_056403555.1 Rhizobium sp. P2_G2 | reverse complement strand
GAAGGCGGCAGTGCAGCCGTGGAAGCAATCGCCTCTGCAGCCAATCCCGGTCTTTCCAGCCATGTCGGCGATGCCTTGTCGTCGTCGGATCGTCCGGAACTGACCTCGGCCAAGATCATCGTCTCGGGTGGCCGGGCGCTGGGGTCGTCGGAAAAGTTCCGCGAGGTCATCCTGCCAGTGGCCGACAAGCTCGGTGCTGCTGTGGGTGCCAGCCGCGCTGCTGTCGATGCCGGCTATGCGCCGAACGATTGGCAGGTCGGGCAGACCGGCAAGGTGGTCGCACCCGATCTCTATGTCGCGGTCGGCATATCCGGTGCCATCCAGCATCTGGCGGGCATGAAGGACAGTAAGGTCATCGTTGCGATCAACAAGGACGAGGAAGCGCCGATCTTCCAGGTGGCCGACTTTGGCCTCGTGGCCGACCTGTTCGAGGCACTGCCGGAACTCGAAAAGGCCCTTTGAGGCGGATTGGGAGGAGAGAACATGTCTGAACTTCCGTCACATGCCCGCGTGGTGATCATCGGCGGCGGCGCGGTCGGCGCGTCTAGCCTCTACCATCTGGCCAAGGCCGGCTGGACCGATTGCCTGCTTCTGGAAAAGAACGAATTGACCGCCGGCTCGACCTGGCACGCCGCCGGCAATGTGCCGACCTTCTCGTCGTCCTGGTCGATCATGAACATGCAGCGCTATTCGGCCGAGCTTTATCGCGGCCTGGGTGCAGCAGTCGATTATCCGATGAACTATCACGTCACCGGCTCGGTGCGGCTGGGCCATTCCAAGGAGCGGCTGCAGGAGTTCAAGCGCGTCGTCGGCATGGGCCGCTACCAGGGCATGGATCTCAACATCCTTTCCCCCGAGGAAATCCGCTCGAAATATCCCTTCGCCGAGACGCATGAACTGGCCGGCGCGCTCCATGACCCCTATGACGGCGATATCGACCCGGCGCAACTGACGCAGGCGCTGGCCAAGGGCGCGCGCGACATGGGCGCCAAGATCGTCCGTTTCTGCCCGGTCTCCGCCGCGCGGCGCGAAAATGACGAATGGGTGCTGACCACGCCGAAGGGCGAGGTGCGCTGCGAATATGTCGTCAACGCCGCCGGTTATTATGCCCGCGAAGTGGGAAAACTGTTCGGCCGCGATGTGCCGATGATGGTGATGAGCCATCAATATATGCTGTTCGACACGATTCCSGAACTGGAAGCCTGGTCGAAGGAAGCMGGSCACAAGCTGCCGCTGCTGCGCGACGTCGACAGCTCTTATTATCTCCGTCAGGAGAAATACGGCATGAATCTCGGGCCGTATGAGAAGAATTGTCGGGCGCATTGGGTGACCAAGGACGACCCGATGCCGGAGGATTTCTCCTTCCAGCTGTTCCCCGACGATCTCGAACGGCTGGAATGGTATCTCAACGATGCCATTGCCCGCGTGCCGATCCTCGGCACGGCTGGCCTGTCGAAGATGATCAACGGACCGATCCCCTATGCGCCGGATGGCAATCCGCTGATCGGGCCGATGCCGGGCGTGCCGAACGCGTTCGAAGCCTGCGTCTTCACCTTCGGCATCTGCCAGGCCGGCGGCGCCGGCAAGGTTCTGGCGGAATGGGTCACCCAGGGCGAGACCGAATGGGACATGTGGTCCTGCGATCCGCGCCGCTATACCAGCTTCGCTTCGAAGCCGGACTATGCGATTGCCAAGGGCGTGGAAATCTACGGCCATGAATATGGCATGTCTTTCCCCAAGCACTATTGGCCGGCTGGCCGCGACCAGAAACATTCGGCCATCCACGACCGGATCGCGGCACTCGGCGCGCAGTTCAGGCCCTATAATGGCTGGGAACGCGCCATGTGGTATGCCAAGCCGGGCGACGACACATCTGAAGAGGCGACGCAGACCTGGAACCGCAATGGCCCCTGGTCGCCGCGCATCGAGGAAGAGTGCCTGGCCGTCCGCGATGCCGCCGGCATTCTCGACCTGCCGGGCTTTTCGCGCTTCCGTGTCAAGGGAGCGGGCGCTACGGAATGGCTGAAAGGCCTGATCACCGGCCGCGTGCCCAAGCCGGGCCGCATCGGTCTTGCCTATTTCTCCGACGACAAGGGCCGGATCGTCACCGAAATGTCGATCATGATGCTGGACGAGGATTTCTTCTTCCTGATCACGGCGGCGACGGCGCAGTGGCACGACTTCGAATGGCTGAAGAAGCACATGCCCAAGGATGCCGGCTTCACCATCGATGACGTCACGGAGAATTTCTCCTGCCAGATTCTCTCCGGGCCGAAGTCGCGCGCCATCCTGGCCGAAGTCACCGAAGCCGATCTGACAAAACCCTGGCTGACGCATCAGTCCTGCCAGATCGCTGGCCGCTGGCTGCAGCTCGTGCGCGTTTCCTTTGCCGGTGATCTCGGCTGGGAACTGCACACCAAGACCGAGGACACGGGCGTCGTCTTCGATGCCGTCTGGGCGGCGGGGCAGAAGCATGGCCTCAAACCCTTCGGCATGGAGGCGCTGGATTCGCTTCGCATCGAGAAGGGCTATCGCGCCTGGAAGGGCGATCTTTCGACCGATTACACCATCCTGCAGGGCGGACTGGAGCGTTTCGTCGACTGGTCCAAGGCCAGCTTCAAGGGCAAGCCGGCGCTGGAGCGGGAGAAGCAGCAGGGCGCCACCAAGCGCTTCGTCACCCTGGTGGTCGATGCCGGCGATTGCGATGCGCCATACATGTCGACGCTCTGGCATGGTGGCAAGGTGGTCGGCGAGACGACCTCGGGCAATTGGGGCTATCGCATCGGCAAGTCGGTGGCGCTCGGCATGCTGCGCGCCGATCTCGCCGTGCCGGGTACGGAAGTCGAAGTCGAAATCTTCGGCGACAAGCATCGGGCGGTTGTCCAGGAGGACAAGCCCTTGTTCGATCCGGAAAATGAAAGGTTGCGCGCGTGACAAAAACCATTCCCTCCAAGGCGCGCGCCGTCATCATCGGCGGCGGCGTGTCGGGCTGTTCGGTCGCCTATCATTTGGCGAAACTCGGCTGGACCGATGTCGTGCTGCTCGAACGCAAGCAGCTGACGTCGGGCACGACCTGGCACGCGGCCGGCCTGATCGGCCAGTTGCGCGCCAGCCAGAACATGACGCGGCTGGCGAAATATTCCGCCGACCTCTATGTCAAGCTCGAGGCCGAGACCGGCATCGGCACCGGGATGAAGCAGAACGGCTCGATGACCGTGGCGCTGACCGACGAGCGGAAGGAAGAGATCTATCGCCAGGCTTCGCTCGCGCGCGCCTTCAATGTCGATGTCCGCGAGATTTCGCCCCGGGAAGTCAAGGAGATGTATCCGCATCTCCATATCGACGACATCAAGGCGGCGGTGCATCTGCCGCTCGATGGCCAGTGTGACCCGGCCAATATCGCCATGGCGCTCGCCAAGGGGGCGCGGCAGAATGGCGCCACCATCATCGAAGGCGTCAAGGTCACGGCGGTGCTGCAGAAGAACGGCCGGGTGACCGGCGTCACCTGCGAGCAGAATGGCGAGACCTTCACCATCGAGACGGAGAATGTCGTCAACGCCGCCGGCATGTGGGGCCGCAATCTCGCCGACATGTCCGGCGTCACCGTGCCGCTGCATGCCTGCGAACATTTCTACATCGTCACCGAACCGATTGCCGGCTTGAAGCAATTGCCGGTGCTGCGCGTGCCCGACGAGCACACATACTACAAGGAAGATGCCGGCAAGATGCTGGTCGGCGCCTTCGAGCTCAAGGCAAAGCCCTGGCCGCCAGCCGGCGAGGCCATCCGCGAGGATTTCTGCTTCGACCAGCTGCCGGATGATTTCGACCATTTCCAGCACATTCTCGAAATGGCCGTGAACCGCATGCCGATGCTGGAAACGGCCGGTATCCACACTTTCTTCTGCGGCCCGGAAAGCTTTACCCCCGACGATCGCTACTACCTCGGCGAAACGCCTGAACTCAGGGGATATTGGGTCGCCGCCGGTTACAATTCCATCGGCATCGTCTCCTCCGGCGGCGCCGGCATGGCGCTGGCGCAATGGATGAACGATGGCGAGGCGCCGTTCGACCTCTGGGAAGTCGATATCCGCCGCGCCCAACCGTTCCAGAAGAACCGCACCTATCTCAAGAACCGCGTTACCGAAACGCTCGGCCTGCTCTATGCCGACCACTTCCCCTATCGGCAGATGGCGACGGCGCGTGGCGTGCGGCGCTCGCCGCTGCATGAACATCTGAAAGCCCGCGGCGCGGTGTTCGGCGAAGTCGCCGGCAACGAGCGCGCCAACTGGTTCGCCCAGGAAGGGCAGGAGCGCGAATACAGATATAGCTGGAAGCGGCAGAACTGGTTCGACAACCAGAGGGACGAGCATCTGGCCGTGCGCAATGGCGTCGGCTTCTTCGATATGTCGAGTTTCGGCAAGATCCGCGTCGAGGGTCGCGATGCACTGGCCTTCCTGCAGCGGCTCTGCGCCAACAACATGGATGTCGCGCCAGGCAAGATCGTCTACACCCAGATGCTCAACCGGCATGGCGGCATCGAGAGCGATCTGACGGTAACACGGCTTTCGGAGACGGCCTTCTTCCTGGTCGTGCYGGGGGCAACGCTGACGCGCGACCTCGCCTGGCTGCGGAAAAACCTCAGCTCCGACGAATTCGTCGTCATCACCGACGTCACATCAGGCGAATCCGTGCTCTGCATCATGGGGCCGAAGGCGCGCGACCTGATGCAGAAGGTCAGCCCCAACCACTTCTCCAATGCCCATCATCCGTTCGGCACGGCGCGCGAAATCGAGGTCGGCATGGGCCTCGCCCGCGCCCACCGCGTCACCTATGTCGGCGAACTCGGCTGGGAGCTTTATGTGTCATCCGACCAGACGTGCCACGTGTTCGAGGCGCTGGAAGAGGCGGGGCAGGATGTCGGGCTGAAACTCTGCGGCCTGCATACGCTCGATAGCTGCCGTATCGAAAAGGCGTTCCGGCATTTCGGCCATGACATCACCGACGAGGATCATGTGCTCGAAGCCGGTCTCGGCTTCGCCGTACGGCTCAACAAGCCCGATTTCATCGGCCGCGAGGCGGTGCTGCGCAAGCAGGAGGCCGGGCTGAAGCGCCGCATGGTGCAGTTCCTGCTCGACGACAAGGAGCCGCTGCTGTTCCACAACGAAGCCATCGTCCGCGACGGCAAGATCGTCTCGATCATCACCTCCGGCAATTACGGCCACCATCTCGGCGGTGCCGTCGGGTTGGGCTATGTGCCTTGCGAAGGGGAGAGTGAGGCGGATGTGCTGGGCTCGACATATGAGATCGAGATTGCCGGGCAGCGGGTGCCGGCCAAGGCCTCGCTGGCGCCGATGTATGATCCGAGGGCGGAGCGGGTGAGGGCGTAAGTTCTTCCGTGGGTGCAGAGTCTGGGGTTACCCCCCCTCTGCCCTGCCGGGCATCTCCTCCACAAGAAGGGAGAATGGCTAGAGGCGCGCCCACTGCACCACATTTGGCGTCGGGGTCTGGGAAAACGGCCGGGGATTGAGGCAAAGGAGTGCCCCATCCACTCTCCCCTCTTGTGGRGGAGATGCCCGGCAGGGCAGAGGGGGGTAACCTGGGCGAAGACAAAAATTTTGTCGTGCTCTTCAGATCGCGTCAGCCGCCATGGATTTCATGCATCCGCTTGAGGAAAGCGGCATTGTCGAAGGGTTTGGGCTCRCCGGAGTTCTCGCCGGCCATCAACGCATATTGCAACGCTTCCACGCGGACTTCATGCTCCTCGAGCATCTTGAGACTTGCTCGAATGACATCAGATGCCGATCCATAGCGTCCGCTCTCAACCTGTGACGTGATGAAGGTCTCGAAGTGATCGCCGAGCGACACTGAGATTGCCTTGGCCATGCGCTGCCCCTTCAGATATTGTCATATGAACTGCTCCAACCCAAATAACCGAGCTGGAAACTCAGTGCGCCCGCTACCAGATGAGCGGCTGTTCCAACCGATCCCAGAAAAGCCAGCGCCGTAGTTCCTGCGGCGCGCGGTAGCCTGGGAAGATCGGCGGGTCCTGCACCCGGCTGGGATCGAGAAGATGCAGGATCCCCGAATAGCTTGCAATCAAGACCCGGCCAGTTTCAGGGCAAACATCGACCCCGGCCGCTGATGATCCGAAGCCCAGTTCCCAGAGCACTTTGCCGCTTGGTGTGACGCATGTGGCGAAGCTCGAGCCGGCCAGGAGAAACGCGCCATTGTTATCGTTTGCCATGGATGCCGGCAGATAGCCTGAAGCGTAAACCCGGAGATAGGAATTCACGACATGCTGCTCCGGATGCCTGTCGTAGGGCTCCGTGCTCAGACCCTGAACGGCGGCGATGTCCGATACGAAGGTTATGCCATTGTAGAAGTGGCAGGAGTTGAATGCCGCGAAACGACTGTCGCTGCTGAAGCAGGCATCGTGCGGATATTCGCTGAGATATCCGAGTTTCGCATGAAGCGAGGGAGCGCCCGGCGCATCGAGATCGACAAGGAAATGCCCGTCATCCTGAGTGCCGAGAGCAGCATAGCACCCGTCGGGTGACATCGCTCCGTGCAGCATGTCCAAATCTATCCAGAAGTCTCCGTCATCGTCGCCATGGCTCAGCAGCCGCTCTTTCAGTCCGAGCGCGGTCGAAGGATAGAGCAGTTGTACCATCCAACCGGTCGAAGTTTTCCGCAGGAGTGCTATGCCGCGCTTGCAATCGMAGAGCAGGATTTTTCGTCCGTCGTCGGAGATAGCCAGATGTGTATATTCGGCATCGTCTCCGGGCGTGTCCATCTTGTTGTCGAGCTCGCGGGGCAGATCGGCCGGCAAGAAGGCTGATCCGGGGAGCGCCGGAATCACGTCATTGGGTTTCGCGCCATAGGAGTCATGCGTCGAGATCACGCCATCCGGCCGGACCGTGACAAAGTGCTTGCGGGTGCGCGACCAGGCAAAGGCGGCGAGGGTCTCGGCTTGGGCGATCCGGTCGCCCTTGATGTGCCAGGTGGTCCTGTTCGAATAGAGRGTTCCCTGATTGACGATGAACTCGTCTGGCCCGAGGATCGCACAAAATCCAAGTCCTCGCCCGCCTTTTTCCAGTGCGGGAACGAATGGCGCGTGCGCAGGATCGAACAGGCTGCGAGCTTCCGCAGCTCTGCCCTCGGCATTCAACCGGACCACCTCGGCAAGGACGGCTTCAGCCATTTCGGGAGTGCGCGGGTCCTCGACCAGCGACGGTTCGTCGACACGGCCCTCATGGTAATCGCCGATCTGCTGCGAATTGCGATTGGAAATCGAACGGCCGATCTCATTCCAATTGAATAGTTCAAAATTCTTCGATTTCATGAGCATTTTCCATGGCAGGCGCCCGCAGAGCGATCTAGCTTGTCGCTGATGCCGGCACAAGCTTGGCAATGGTGGGGCGCACCCATCGCTTAAAAGTTTTATAGATGCATCCCGCCAACAACCACCGCCATGCTGACAGAAAGTGGCGGCATCCATGTTAAGCATGCGTGCAACACAATGGGAGGATTTGCCGTGACCAGTCTCGCCGAACGCCACCAGACATTCTACGACCTGCACCAGAAGGGCTGTTTCGTCATCCCCAATCCGTGGGACATGGGCTCGGCGCGGATGATGGCTGCCACTGGTGCTGTGGCGCTGGCGACCAGTTCGGCGGCCTTCGCCTTCACGCTCGGCCGCCCGGATATGGGCCGGGTCAGCCGCGAGGAAGCGCTGAAACATGCCGAGGATATCGTGCGCGCCACGCCGCTGCCGGTGTCCGGCGATTTCGAGAATGGTTTTGCCGATGCGCCGGATGATGTGGCAGAAACCATCCGGCTGGCGGCGGAGGCCGGGCTTTCCGGTTGCTCTATCGAAGATACCCAGATGATCGAAGGTAATCCCGCCTATGCCTTCGATCTGGCCGTCGAGCGGATCAGGGCGGCAGTGGACGCTGCCCGATCCCTCGGCAGGCCTTTCATTCTCTGCGCCCGCGCCGACGGCGTGATGAACGGGGTCTATGATCTCGATGAAGGCATTCGCCGCATCCAGGCGTTCGAAAAGGCCGGCGCCGACCTGCTCTATATTCCGGTGCCGCCGGGGGTGGAGGAATTGAAGCGGGTCGTCGCGTCGGTCGGCAAGCCCGTCAACGCACTGGCTGCGGGGCCGCTGATTCAACTGTCGGTGCCGGAGTTTGCGGCCATCGGCGCCCGTCGCATCTCGCTCGGCTCGATGATCGCCCGTGTTACCCACGCGACGATTGCCGAGCAGATGGCCGCGATCATCGATGACGGCAACTTCAAAAAGCTTTCCGTTGCAGCTTCGGGTAGCAAAATCAATGCCATGCTGGCCGCCGGTGCTGATCGCGAAGGCTGACGCACACGCTCGATCGCCTGAAATTCTTCGACTGGAGAATTATCGCGGAAAGCGAAATTTTCTTTTGTCAAGTCGGCCATAATTGATGTAGCGCAAAGACGGCTTACCCATTTCGAACCATAAGTTGAGCATCGGCTAACATATGGCCGTCGATGCTTTCCGGGTGGGCCGCAATGCTGGATATTTCAGGACGTGAACATTTGCAGGAAGACGCCGAGCAGGACCGCCTGGCGGAATTGAAGGATCTTGGCATTGCCGGAACGGCGCCCGAGCCGCGCTTCGATGCGATCACCCGGGCGGCGCGCGGGCTGTTCAAAACGCCCATGGCCTTTCTCACTTTGATCGAGGAAGACCGGCAATGGTTCAAGAGCACGGTCGGGCTCGATATCACGGAGACGCCGCGCTCGGTCTCCTTCTGCACCCATACGATCATGAGCGACGAGGTCATGGTCGTGCCGGATTCCTGGCTCGATCTTCGCTTTGCCGAAAATCCCCTGGTCACGGGTGAGCCGCGTATCCGCTTCTATGCCGGTGCGCCGCTGGTCACGGAGCAAGGTGCACGGATCGGCGCGCTGTGCGTCGTCGACACCGTGCCGCGGCAGTTCGGCGAAGAGCAGCAGGCGGCGTTGAAGGATCTGGCGGCGCTTGCCATAAACCAGATCGCGCTCCGCCGCAGCGAAACATCCTCGATTGCGCTGGCTGGGCTTGCCCAGGCGCTGGGCCAGACATTGATCGCGGTCGGCCCATCCGGCGCGATCGAATTCGCCAACCGGCCGGCGGTCGATTTCTTCGGCTGGAGTCTCGAGGAAATCAGGGGCCTTCGGATGGACGATCTGGTTTCGGACGGGCGCCTTGGCATGAACGCCACGGCCCTGATCTCGGTCTTCGAAGGCGCGAAGGAGGGGCTGGTCAGCCGGCCGCTCAGGCGCGACGCGAAGAAGAGCGATGGCTCCGTCGTGCCGGTAGAGATTTCCGTGTCGCGTTGGGAGAGCGCCAATGGCGCGGGCATTGCGATCGTCCTGCGCGATCTGGCGGAGAAGGCGGCGGCGGCGCTTGGCCAGCTCGGCGTCAAGCGCAGCGAAGCTATCGACGGCAGCGACATCGCCCTTGGCCGGCTGGTTGGCGGCATGCTGGAGAGTGGCGAGCGCCCGGCGCTGTTCGTGCTTTCGATCGACGATTTCGATTCTCTGAGCGAGACGCTTGGCCGACCTATCGGGCATGCGCTGCTGCAATCCGTCTCGCTCAGGCTGCGGCGCCGCTTTCCCAATGCGGCGGTCATCGCCCGCGCCAGGGCAGGGCATTTCGCCGTGGTCGTCACCGGCGTGGACAATGAAAAGGACGGCAGGCAGGTCGGTGAGGCCCTGCTCCAGAGCTTCGAGGGCGGTTTCGACCTTGGCGGCGGAATCATCGAGGCCGTGGCGAGCGTCGGCTTTGCGCTGGCGCCCCGGCATGGCGCGACGGCGGCAGAATTGTCGGCCAATGCGACTTTGGCCCTCAACGAGGCCCGTCATGCCCAGGGCGGCAGGGTAAGGGTCTATGACGAGCATTTCAGGATCCGTTCCAGCGAGCGCGACCAGGTGCGCCGCGAATTGCTGCAGGCGCTGAAGAATGATGAATTCCGCCTGTTCTACCAGCCGCAGGTCGGCCTGGCGGATGGGTGCATCCACGGGGTAGAGGCGCTGCTGCGCTGGCAACATCCGACCCGCGGCCTGTTGCAGCCGGGCGACTTCCTGCTCGATGTCGAAGACGGCGGCATGTCGTTGCCGGTCGGCTGGTGGACGCTCGAAGCCGCCTGTGCGCAGCTCGCTGCCTGGCAGGCCGAAGGCCTGCCGCCGATCAGCATGGGCGTCAATCTCTTCGCCTCGCAGTTCCGTTCCGAAAAGCTGGTCAAGATCGTCACGGACCTGATCGAGACCTATGGCATCGAGCCGGGCCAACTGGAGCTGGAAGTGACCGAGACGATCGCGATGCTCAACGACGAGGTCGGGCTGCAGTCGTTCCGGCAATTGCGGGAGATGGGCGTCAGGATCGCATTCGACGATTTCGGCACCGGCTATGCGTCGCTGAGCTCGCTGCAGCAGTTTCCGCTGACCACGCTGAAGCTCGATCGCGGCTTCGTCAGCAACATCACCACGGTTCCGGGCGATGCCGTCATTACCCGCACGATGCTGACGCTCGCCAACGATCTCGGCCTGACGGCGATCGCCGAGGGCATCGAGACCCGCGAGCAGGAGGCGCTGTTGAGGATGCTCGGCTGCCGCCTCGGCCAGGGCTACCTCTACAGCAAGCCGGTGGCGTCAGGCGAAATAGCGACACTGCTCGCCAACGAGCGCAGGCCATCGGAAAGGCGTGAAATTCCGGCAAGACGTTCCCTGTCCTGAAGGAATTCCTAGATCGCTTTACGACTGCAGGATTCGCGTCCCGCGCCTTAGCGCATTGTTTGCGCACGTTTTCATTGCGAAACCGGCGACCGCTTTCGGTAACCCTGTGCTAACTATTTCAGCCTGAAACCGATTTCTTGATTCCAATCAATGTATTYGGCGATCGGAATGGATAATGTCCAGGGCAACTGAAACGACTGCGGCACTTAAAATGACAGTTCAGCCAGCACCAATGCGTTTTCGGATGCCGTCGAAGAAGCCGGAGTTCTGGATGTCCAGCGCCTATGCGACGCACCCCATCGGCGAGGAACAGATCGACCTCGCCTATGTCCTGATCGAGGCGTCGCGCGGCGATGTCAAAAGAGACGATTGGCGCGCCTACTGCCATCGCATCGTCAAATGGCGCGGTGCCACCGGCCTGCACGACGACGTTTTCGTTTCCACCGACAGGCAGGGCCACATCAGGGGGCTGTTCGTCACCGAAGTGGTGCAGAGCCTGCTCTTCGGGCGCGTGCTCGAAATACCGCTGTTCGTGACGGCGAGCGCCGGCGACGAAGACGGCATTATCGAGGATCTGCTGGAGGCCGCGACCGCCAAGGCCGAGGCTGCCGGCTGCGGCGACATCCGCATCTGGACGCCGGGCGGTCAAAGCTGGTCGCGGATTGCCGAGCGCTGGTCATCGTCGATGCGCTATTCCGGGGTGCAGATCAGCCTTGCCTGATCAGGATGGGTCCTAACGGTCGAGCCGGCCGGTGAAGACATAGCCGACACCGCGCACCGATTTGATAAATTGCGGGTTGGCGGCATCGGCCTCGATCTTCTTCCGCAGACGGGCGATCTGGGCGTCGATCGTGCGGTCGAAAGCCTCGAGATTGCGGCCGCGGGTGAGATCCATCAGCATGTCGCGGCTGAGCACCCGCCCTGCATGCCTGAGCAGGGTGGCGAGCATGTCGAATTCGCCGGTCGTCAGATCGGTGACGGAATGGTCCGGCGCGGTGAGCTCGCGCCGCCCGAGATCGAGTGTCCAGCCTTCGAAGGAGAACCTTTCGCCGGCATTTTGGTTGGCGGTCGCGGCGGCTACGGTACGGCGGCGCAGGATCGTCCGGACGCGGGCAAGCACTTCGCGCAGGTGGAAGGGCTTTGCCATATAGTCATCGGCGCCGAGTTCGAGGCCGACAATGCGGTCGAACACGTCGTCCTTGCCGGTGAGCATCATGATCGGCATGTCCGATTTGGCGCGAATCTCGCGGGCGAGTTCGAGGCCGCTTTCGCGCGGCAGCACCAGGTCGAGCAGGACGATGTCGAATGTAGTGGCGGCAATCTGTGCCCGCATCGCGGCGCCGTCGCCGACCGTGGTGACGCGATAACCCTCGTCCTCGAAATAGCGGGCGAGCATCTGCCTTATGCGTGCATCGTCGTCGACAACCAGAATGTGTTCGATGTCGTCCGTGACAGCCATTCCATTCCTCCCGCGAACCACCCGCGGCGCTGTTACAAACTGTTACATGATTCCACGCTTGATTACATAGCTATCATTTCACCGTTACGACGATGAGGTGAACTACCAGTATCAAAACTGGAGCGAATACGATGCTTTCCGCTGCTAACCTGTCCCGCCAATCGGTTGTCACGTCCAACGTCGCTGCAGGCGATGGAAAGGTCTCCCTCGCCTCCGTGTTCAGCGACAGGCCGGTGGAATCCTTCGCGGCAGGCAATCCGCTGTTCTGGGAAGGCGACAAGGCCAAGCACGTTTTCGAAGTGGTCGAAGGTGTGCTGAGGATCTTCAAGATCCTCGGCGACGGCCGCCGCGCCATTACCGGCTTCCTCTATCCCGGCGATCTGGTCGGCGTTTCGATGCGCGACGTCTATCTCTACAATGCCGAGGCGGTGACCGCCGTCAAGGTGCGCCGCTTCTCCAGCCAGGCGTTCCAGGAAGCGATCAACCAGTCGCCGGAACTGCGGCCGCAGCTGTTCGCCAAGCTCTGTGACGAGATGGCCAGCGCCCAGGACCAGATGGTTCTGCTGTCGCGCAAGAATGCCGAGGAGCGCATCTGCAGCTTCCTGGTCATGCTGTCCAGGCGCATGTCAAACGACAATAACCTGTCGATGAATATCGAAATTCCGATGTCGCGTCTTGATATGGCGGACTATCTTGGTCTAACCATCGAGACTGTATCGAGGACGGTTACGAGCCTGATCGGCCGGGGAATCATCGGACAGTCGGGCCGTCATGACATGACCATCAAGAAGGTCGACACGCTGCTGCGTCTCGCAGGGGATGCCGACGCTGACGAAGTGGAGTCATCGCCCCGGAAGCATACGCGCCCAGCCGTATGGCCGACCTGAGGAGGTGACGGAAAGGCGAGAATGACTCTCGGCTGGACGCCGGCGCTGACGACTGAAGCAGGCCTTGACGAAATCGTCCGCGTGCTCGACCAGGCAACGATCATCGTTCACGGTTTTGACGCCCCCATCACCCGATGGTCCAGTGGAGCCGAGCTGACCTACGGCTGGAGCCGCGAGGAGGCCACGGGCAAGATCGTCAGCGAGCTCCTGGAAACCGAATACCCCGAACATGCCGATTCGATCCGTCATGCCTTGAAGACCACCGGCCGCTGGCGCGGCGAACTCATTCATCACCACAAGAGGGGACATGCCGTTCCCGTTTCCAGCCAGATGTCGTGCCTGTCGCTCGGCCGGCCGGAAAACCTGGTGATCATCCAGCTCAACAGCGATATTTCCGAGCTCAAGGACGCGCAGATCGATCTCGCCTCCCGCGAGGCGCATCTTCGCTCGATTCTCGAAACCCTGCCGGAATCGATGATCGTCATCGACGAAGCCGGCTTGATCACCTCCTTCAGCACCGCCTCCGAAACGCTGTTCGGCTATTCCGCCGACGAGGTTCGCGGCCGCAATGTCCGTATGCTGATGCCCTCGCCCAACCGCGAGGCGCATGACGGCTATATCAATCATTATCTGCAGACCGGCGAGCGGCGGATCATCGGTTACGGGCGCGTCGTCACGGGCCTGAGGAAAGACGGCACGACCTTTCCGATGGAGCTGGCGATCGGCGAGGCGATCGCCGAGGGCCGGCGCATTTTCACCGGCTTCATCCGCGACCTGACCAGCCGCCACCGGATCGAGGAGGAGCTGCGCCAGGCGCAGAAGATGGAAGCGGTGGGCCAGCTCACCGGCGGCGTGGCGCACGATTTCAACAATCTGCTCACCGTGATCAGCGGCAATCTCGAAATGCTGGAGGCGCGGATCACCGATCCGAAGCAGGCGATCCTGCTCAAGGAAGCGCGCGACGCCACCGATGACGGCGCCAAGCTGACCGGCCAGTTGCTTGCCTTCGGCCGGCGCCAGCCACTGGCGCCGAAGCCGATCGATGTCGGGCAGTTGATGGAGGGCTTCTCCGATCTGCTGCGCCGCTCGATCGGTGAAGCCATCGAGCTCAAGACATTGGTGGCGTCCGGCCGCAACATGGCGCTGGTCGATGCTTCACAATTGCAGAATGCGGTGCTCAATCTGGCGCTCAACGCCCGCGATGCGATGCCGCGCGGCGGCATGCTGACGATCGAGATTTCCCGCGTTCACCTCGATTCCGATTATGCGCAGATGTATAGCGAGGTCCGCGTCGGCGATTATATCGTCATCGCCGTCACCGATACCGGCATCGGCATGACCGACGAGGTCAAGCTCAGGGCTTTCGAGCCGTTCTTCACCACCAAGGAAGTAGGGGCCGGTTCCGGGCTGGGCTTGAGCATGGTCTATGGCTTCGTCAAGCAATCGGGCGGCCATGTGCAGATCTATAGCGAGCCGGGACATGGCACCAGCATCCGCATCTTCCTGCCGGTCATCCAGATCGAGCATGAAACTGTCCATGCGCATGCCGGTGCGTCGGCGGCGGAAAATGAGATGCGGCGCGGCTATGAGAGGATCCTCGTCGTCGAGGACGATCCCCGGGTGCGCCGCGTCACCGTCGCGCGGCTCAACGACATCGGCTATGACGTCATCGAGGCGGAGAATGGGCCTGACGCGCTGGAATTGCTCCAGCAACACGCCGAGATCCGGCTGCTGTTCACCGACATCGTCATGCCTGGCGGCATGCATGGCAACGAGCTTGCCGATCTGGCCCGCACGATCAAGCCGGAGATCAAGGTGCTGTTCACCTCGGGCTATGCCGAACCGAGCGTCGCCGGCAAGGAAGTCGCGGGTTCCGGCAACTGGCTGAAGAAGCCGTATACGGCCGCCGAGCTGGCGGGGCGGCTCAGGGAGCTTTTGGATTAAGCCTTGAGTATCCGGTCGACAAGAAAGTCGGTCGCGAGACTTCTGTCAAAGCTGACGCCAACAAGTTCTGTTTCCTGGAGAAAAAATAACGCTGCGCCGAATTCCAGGATTTCATCGTGCTTTTGCGCGTTGTTGAACTGAATTTCGACGGTCGTTTCATCGACATAGACGCTGAACGGCGCGTGGATATCCATAGCCGGAATGTACCAGCTTGATTTGGTGCAGGACGTAATATCTATGTCGAGGACAGGAAGCCCCATGACAGGCTCTTTGTTCAAGCTAAGCTTCTTGTGACTGTGAAATTCGTAGTCGATCAAAACGAACTTTCTTAAGTAAGTAAGTTCTTGGATCAGCTGTATCTCGATAAGATTTCTGTTTCCGTCTCCTATATACAGAAAGATTACGGGTTCGCCTCTGCTCAGGAGCGAGAAGCTAATCGGGATATAGCTGTCAATTCGCAACCGATAGCTGGTGTCGTGTGGGTTATAGGTTTGGAGAGATCGAATCATCACTGCATGTCTACAATTGCGTTTTAGCTGAATTGCCGCGCGCGGCGCCGATGCCGCGATCGGGCCAAAGAAGGGATGCCGCGACTGTTGGGCTGGCCTCGCTCCAGTTTGAACTTAGTGCAGCACTCGAGCTCTGTTGTTTGGCGCTAGAACGTCCCCGGATAAGTGCCGCCGTCGAGCAGGATGTTCTGGCGGGTGATGTAGCCGGCATTGGCGCCACAGAGGAAGGCGCAGGTCATGCCGAATTCTTCGGGATTGCCGAAGCGGCCGGAGGCTTCCTCGACGCGGCGTTCGTTCATGATGTCGTCGACCGTCTTGCCTGCCGGCAGGTGGCGGCTGGCGCCGCCACGCAGCCGGTCGGTGTCGAACGAGCCGGGCAGGATGTTGTTGATCGTGACATTGTAGCGCGAAACCTCGCGTGCCACGCCGGCGCAGTAGCCGGTCAGCCCGCTACGGGCGCCGTTCGACATGCCGAGCGAGGCGATCGGCGCCTTCACCGAGCCGGAGGTGATGTTGACGATGCGGCCGAAGCGGCGGGTGATCATGCCGTCGATCGTCGCCTTGATCAGCTCGATCGGTGCCAGCATGTTGGCTTCGAGTGCTGCGAGCCATTGCTCATGGGTGAAATCGCGGAAATTGCCGGCCGGCGGCCCGCCGGCATTGTTGATCAGGATGTCGGGGTTGGGGCAGGCGGCGAGCAGCTTTGTGCGGCCCTCTACGGTCGCCACGTCGGCGGCCACCGCGATGACCTCGACGCTTGCCGCGGCACGGATTTCTTCGGCTGTCTTCGTCAGCCGTTCCTCGTTGACGCCGTTGACGACGATGTTGACGCCTTCACGCGCGAGCGCCATGGCGCAGCCTCGGCCGAGGCCGCGGCTCGATGCGCAGACGATGGCCCAGCGGTCCTTGATTCCCAGATCCATGGTGCAGTCTCCCGATATGTTTTGGGGTATGTCTACGCTGGGCTGGGTGGGGTCGGCAAGGTGGGAGGATGGAGCGGGGCGGCCATTTGTGCTTCTTGGGTGTGGCGCACCCCCCTCTGCCCTGCCGGGCATCTCCCCCTCAAAGGGGGGAGATTGGATGGGGCGCTGCCTCGGCCTCCTCTACCGTGACATCCTCAGTGATGTTGAGGTCGGGCAGCGGTGGCGCCGCAGGTCAATCTCCCCCCTTGAGGGGGAGATGTCCGGCAGGACAGAGGGGGGTGCCGCACGCGATGACCTTGCGGCTATCAAGCCGAAGCCATCGCAATCACCTTCGCCGGCTCCCGCGCCGGCTGCTTCCCATAGGCCTTCAGGAACGTCCGCACCGCATTACGCGCCGCACTTTCGATCTCAACATCGGTGGGTGTTTCGCCGAGCAGCATCTGCATGTGCAGGTCGGCATTGCCGAGCGCCATGAATTGCCGTGCGGCGACATCGAAATCGTCGATATCCAGCGCGCCGGCGAGGCTGAGACGGGCGAGCAGGGCGGCGAGTGCGGTGGTGATCTTCAGCGGTCCCTGCTGGCGCCAGGATTTGAACAGGTGCGGATGCCGTTCGCCCTCGCTCTGCACCAGTTTGCGCAGGAAGCGGCCGTCATGGTTGCAGACGCAGTTGCGATTGATCCTGACCAGGAAGGCGGTCAGATCGGCTTCGAGATTGTCGGCCTTGTCGGGGAAGGTCGAGAGGATCGAGAACAGCATGCCGTTGGTGCGGGTCATCACATCCTCGACCACCGCCATGAAAAGCGTTTCCTTTTCCCGGTAATGATTGTATATGGTCTGGCGTGAGACGCAGGCTTCAGCCGCGATCTCGTCAATGCTTGCCCCACCAAAACCTTCCCTGCAAAACACGTCGGCTGCTGCCTCCAGGATCGACATGCGCTTGGCGCATTGACCCTTCATCACTGCCGCGGCCGGCTTCTTCGCAATCGCAATATTTTTCTTCATGCGGGTAAGATAATGCGCCTTGACGAATTAGACAATAGTGTCTAATTTTACACTCGTGTCCAAATTAATGGACATTGCATCTTGCCGAGACAGCGTGTTCCCGACGCCGCCTCGCCACCGTCCACCCGAACCCGATCAATCCAGCGGCCGCGCAATCCGGCGCTTTGCCGCGTCTTGAAAGTTTACGACAATGACGGCTCCCTTTTATCGAATTGCGGTCGTTCTGGGCCTGCTCTCCGCCATCGGGCCTTTCGCGATCGACATGTATCTTCCTGCACTGCCCTCGATCGGCGCGGACCTCCACGCCGACACGGCCGTGACGCAGTTCACGCTGCTTGCCTTCTTCATCTCGTTTTCGCTGTCGCAGCTCTTCTATGGGCCGCTGTCCGACATGTTCGGGCGCAAGCTGCCGCTCTATATCGGCATTGCCATCTTTGCCGTGGCCTCGGTCGGCTGCGCGCTGTCGACCGATATCCATACGCTGATCGCCTTCCGCTTCCTGCAGGGTATTGGCGGCGCGGCCGGCATGGTCATTCCGCGCGCCGTGGTGCGCGACATGCATACCGGCGTCGAAGCCGCACGGCTGATGTCGCTCTTGATGCTGGTGTTCTCGATCTCGCCGATTCTGGCGCCGCTCACCGGCAGCGGCGTGATCAGCGTCTTCGGCTGGCGCGGCGTGTTCTGGGCGGTGACCATTGCCGCGGCCATCGGTCTCGTGCTGTTGTTCACCCAGCTGCGCGAAACGCGGGGCAGGGAACATAGGGCGGAAAGCAGCGTCGGCTCGGCGGTCAAGGCCTATGCAACACTGCTCGGCGACAAGCATTTTCTGACCATGACCTTCATCGGCGGGCTGGCGATCTCCAGCTTCCTGATCTACCTCGCCAATTCGCCCTTCGTGCTGACCCGCCAATATGGCCTCAGCCCGACCGAATTCAGCCTGGCCTTCTCCATCAATGCCGTGTCCTTCTTCGGCGTGTCGCAATTGACAGGCACTCTCGGCAGCCGCTTCGGCCTGGTGCGGGTGATGCGGGCGGCGGTGGCGGGCTTCGCCTTCACGCTGGTAGCGCTCGCCGTGCTGACGCAGGCCGGCGTCACCCAATTCCCGGTGCTGGCGGCCTTCCTGTTCGTCGGCTATGGCTTCCTCGGCCTGGTCATTCCGACCAGTGGCGTGCTGGCCATGGAGGAACACGGCCCGATCGCCGGCAGCGCCTCGGCGCTGCTGGGGACGCTGCAATTCGTCGCCGCGGCGATCATCATCGCCATTGCCAGCGTGTTTGCCGACGGCACCGCGCTGCCGATGACGGCCGGCATCGGACTGGTGGCGGCGCTGACCTTCATCCTGACGCAACTGACCGTCGGTCGCCGCCGCACCGTGACCGCTGCCGCGGAGTAATCTCCCAAGCATAGAAAAGGCCGCCCATAGCGATTGCTCTGGGCGGCCTTTTGCTGTCCAAAATCTATCGGCTCTCAGCCCTTCTTCACCGGCGAATTCATCGCCCAGGCGACCCCGAACGGGTCCTTGAGCTGGCCCCAGCGGTCGCCCCAGAACATCACCTGCAGCGGCACCACGACTTCGCAGCCGGCATTCACCGCCCGCTCCCAGGCGGCATCGATGCCATCCTCATAGATCAGCTGCATCGTATAGCCCTGCGCCGGCAGAGCCGGGTGGCCATGTTCGGGATAGCCGTCGCCCAGCATCATCGAGCTGCCGTTGACATAGAGATGGATATGCATGGTCCGGCCCTGTTCGTCCGGCGGATAGGCGAAGACCTGTTCGGCACCGAAGGCAGATTTGTAGAATTCGGCCGCCTTGAAGGCGCCGTCGAGGGAGAGATAGGCAACGAGCCCGCCCAGGACCTTCGGCATCGGCGGCATTTCGGTCTGCATCGTTTGGTCGTTCATCGAAATCTCCTCACTTTCATAGGCCCTGTCGGTCGGGCTGATCCAAGGACGCGGGATTGGCGCATCAGCCGACAGGAGGCTGAAAATATTTTCTGGTTTTTTCGGCAGCCCATCTGCGGCAGGGAAGGGGGCGGACCGCTTTTTCATTCGCACCGAGGCAGGGCAGCTGGCGCGGGGATGACCGTGGGGTTTCGGGTGAAAGCGGTCCGCGGATTGGAATGTCGGCCTAATGTGTTTCAAACAGATGTCATAGATGCGAAGGGCGATGAAGCAAATGGGGATATCGATTGTCGAGGCCGGCGCGAAGACCCTCTCTGGCCTGCCGGCCATCTCCCCCACAAGGGGGGAGAAGACTCGCGGCACGCTCCTTGCCTCGATGAGGCACTACGGAGCCGCAGGTTAAGCCCCTCCCCCTTGTGGGGAGGGGTTGGGGCGGGGTCTTTCCACATGCCGGCTGGGGAACGGAGCGGTTCACCCCAAATACCGCCGCAGCACATTATGCGTCACCGCCTCGACCCCGGCATCGCGGCGGATCAGACCCGCCACCCATTCGGCGCTGCCGGCGTGAAACACTTCGCCCTTACCCCTGGGAAAATTGACCATCATGCCACTGCCGCGCCGGGTCTTCTCGACTTCGTCGGCACTGCCATAGAGGATTTCGGCGGCGAAGCGGGCATCGTCTTCGGCCAGAAAACCGTCGCCGGCGCAATAGGCATCACCTTCTTCGACATTGCTGGCCATGCCGAGCGCCAGGATGGTCAGGCCATCCGGCACCTGGTCCTCGCCGCCGGGATAGGGCAGGCCGCCCTTGATGATGTAATCGAGCCCGTCGACCTCGTAGCCGAAGACATGCGCCTGCGCCCCCAGGACATCGCCGTAGCCGAACCCGGTGCCGGCAAAGCACCAATGGTCCGGACGGTAGATCGGGAAGCCGCGGGCGCCGCGCGCGACGCAGCCGCCCCAGCCGGTATAGACACCGCGGGTGGCGTTGAGGCCGAAGGTGAGCGCGCCGGGGCGGCCGACGGTTCTGTGCTCCCAGCTGGTGGTCAGCAGATGGGCCTGGTCGGTGGCGGCGATCGGATCTTCGCTCGCGGCGCGGTATTTGTAGCAGACCTGGCGGCGGCCTTCGTCCTCCAGCCGGATCTGCCACATGAAATTGCCGGCAAAGCGGGCGACATGGCCGCCAGCTTCGACATAGGCGTCGACGGCATCGCGCATCTCCCATGTCCAATATTCGTCGTGGCCGGCAAAGACGACGAGCGGGTAGGAATCGATGAGGTTCGGGCGGTAGTGCAGGTCGGTCTGGGTGATCAGGTCGACGGCGTAGCCTTGCCGCTCCAGCCAGTGGAAGACGGGACGGTCATAGCTCGCCCAGCCGGACGAGGCGTATTTCTTGCTGTGGCCGGTGCGCCAAGCCCATTCCATATGCGGGTAGCGTGGTGGCGCCATCAGGTCCGGAACGTAGTCGAGCGCCACGCGCGGCGCATCCGGCGGCAGGCTGACAAAGCCCTTGGCGAAGGGCCGGTTGGCGGAGACAACAGGAGAATATTGGTCGCGGTTCGGGCCGGTTATGCCTTCATAATGGTTCGAACCGCCCCAGTCGTTATAGGCTGACCATGTGGCGGTCGGCGGCACGAAGAGGATGCGGCCTTGGCCACGGCCTGGTTGCGGGCGGACGATGAAAATCGTCTCGGTGGTCAGCCGTGAATTCTCTTCCGACCAGAGCGTGAGCTTGTAGCCGCCCGAGATCCAGCCGGGGTCTATACGGAAGGAGAAGGCGACGGGCCAGGCGCAGCCGAGGACGGAAACCTGATCCGGCGTGTCGTGCGCCGCGCCGACGATATTGGCCAGCGTCAGGACGGGTGTCGGGACGGCGCCGCCGCGGACGACAGTGGCATGCAGCCGCCTGGCGGAGGTGCTCAGACGCACCGAGACCGTGTCACCCGGTGCATAGGTGTGACTGTCGACATAGGCCCAGAGGAAGGGCGCGCCGGGCGCGAGATTGGCCGGGCTTTCGAAATAGCGGCCGAACACCGCCTGGTAATGGACGTTGGTGGAACTCATGCCGCCGCCGCCAGCCGTCTTGCCTGGACGACGGCGTCCTTGATCGACCTGGTGATGGTCGTCAGGATTTCGCCCATCGTCTCCTCGGTCGCATTATAGGGCGGGGCGAGGATGATCGTGTCGCCGGCGGTGCCGCCGACATTGCCGGTGCAGGGATAGCAGATCAGGCCGTGCTCCAGCGCCCGGCGGCCGATATCGGCATGCACCATCAGGTCGGGATCGAAGGGGGCTTTCGTGGCGGGATCGGCGACGATTTCCAGGCCGATGAAATAGCCGCGGCCGCGGATGTCGCCGACCTCGGGCATATCGGCCAGCGCAGACGTCAGCTGCCGGCGGAACTCCGCGCCCCGCGCCAGCACATGATCGAGCAGGTTATCGCGGGCGATGACCTTCTGCACCGCGACGCCGGCGGCGCAGGCCGTGGTATGGCCGGTAAAGGTATGGCCGGTCTGCACGCCGCCATGGGCGGCGACCATGGCCGCATCGATCTCGTCGGAATAGAGGGCCGCGCCGAGCGGCACATAGCCGCCGGCCAGGCCCTTGGCCACGCTCATGATATCCGGCGTGATGCCATCCTGTTCCAGTGCTCGCCATGTGCCGGTGCGGCCGGAACCGCACATCACTTCATCGGCAATCACCAGCACGCCATATTTCTTGCAGACGGCCTGGACCGCCTTGGCGTAACCCTCCGGCGCCGGCACGACACCGCCGGCCGCACCGACGAGCGGTTCGAAGATGAGGGCGGCGATGTTTTCCGGGCCGACACGCAGGATTTCATCCTCCAGTTCCTTGGCCAGATAGGGCACCAATTGTTCCTCCGACACGCCGGCCGGTGGCCGGTAGGCATTGGCGGCGGAGACGAAGGAAACGTCGAGCAGGCTGCCTTCATAGGCGTCGCGGCGGCTCTTGAAATCCGAGACCGACAAAGCACCGAGCGTATTGCCATGCCAGGAGCGGCGGCGCGAGATGAAGCGGCGGCGGCTCACCTGACCTTTGGCGGCATGATATTGCAGGGCGATCTTCAGGCAGCTTTCCACCGCCTCGGAGCCCGAACAGACGAAGACCATGTGGCGGAAGCCGGTGCGTTCGGCAATGATGCCCTGCAATTCATCGCTGGCATCGCTGGTGAAATGGTAGCGATAGGCATGCGCCACCTTTTCGTTCTGGATGCGGATCGCCTCGTTGACCTCGGGATGGGCATGGCCGAGGCAATAGACGGCCGGGCCGCCCGAACCGTCGAGATAGCGTTTGCCGTCGACATCGAAGAGATAGCTACCGCGCGCAGTGGCGACGCGGGGCAGGCCGTCAGTGACCGGATTGGTGGCGGCGAGGGCGAGCGGGGATTGTGTCATGATCACGCCTGCGAAAGGAAGAGATGTGGCAGCCCGGCCGGGCTGAGCTGCCGTCACCGACAATACATCTTCCGCCGCCGCTGACAATCGAAATTTAACGAGTGTTCAGTTTTGTTTGGCCTGTGCCAGAAGGCGCGGCATCAGGCCGGCGAACAGCGCGTCGATCCAGTTCTCGCAGGTGGCGATCGCCTCTTCCGGCGAGAAGGTGTTGGGGTTGAGGCACCATTCCAGCCAGAGCCCGTCGAGCAGCGCGGTGAGCGCGATGGCCGAGAGCCGGCCGTCGATCTCGGGCGCCCTGGCGGCGCCGCCGGCCTCGGTCAGCAGGTCGGCCAGCAACTGCCTATATTCGGCATAGGTGCGGTCATGCACGTCCATCATCGGGATGGAATTTTCGATGATGCTCCAGAAAGCCACCCAGACGCGCAACGTGTCGCGCTTGAGCATGGGCGGCGACAGCAGGCCTTCGACATAGGCGCTGAGCTGCGCCCGTGCGGTCGGGTCGGCGGCGGCAATCCGTTCGCGCGTCGCATCGAGCAGGCCGAGCGAAAAGGCCTCGTAAGCGGCGCCGACCAGCTGATCCTTGCCGTCATAGTGGTGATTGATCAGGCCGATGGAAATGCCGGCTTCGGCGCTGATCTTGCGGATCGACAGGCCGGCAGTGCCTTCACGCGCCAGGCAGGCGAGCGTGGCGTCGATCAGAGTCTTGCGGCGATCGTCGGGAAGCTTGCGTGTGAATTTTCCAAGTTCGCCCATGGAAAGCTTGATCCTGTCATTTTCGCCTTCCTATACCTGTGGGTTGATCACGTCGACAGGTTTAATCGCAGCTGCAGCCAACCGCCTTCAGCGTGGCTTCGTCGATGCCGATGCTGAGCGAGGCGACCAGTTTGGCAAAGCAATGGCGCGACTGCATCAGATGCGCCGCATCGGCAATGGGCAGATGGATGACCTCGCCGAGCATACGGTGGACGCGTTGCGCCGCGCGCCTGTCGCGCCGCGTGGCGACGGTGCTCTGAATGACATGTCCGGCAAAATCGTACATGGCGCGATAGCTGCTGACACCAGCTGCCACGCGAAGCCATTCGTTGCGGTCGTGACCCATATCCATCCCCTCATCCGATATCCGGATATCGGCACAAACGCGGCAGGCGGCAAAAGGTGTGTTTGCACTTGGGCAGGAAGTTAAGGGTTTGTTAAGGCTTGCGCGGGGAAGTGGAAGGCGGCAGGGGCTCGCAATGTATCCGGTCCATGGTGTGTTGTTTCGGTTTGCCGGGTGTTGCTTTTTGGGTCGGGCGCGGGTGACGAAGACTGGCGCGTGGGGGGTGCTGTCCCCGAAGGCGTCTTCTGGGCACGTTCTGGCGTCTCACCGGCACGTGCAACCTCCTGACCATCCGCAAGGCTCGTCCGCAGCAGGTCGCGTAACCCCAGATTTTCGCAAGATTTCCGATTTTACGGCGCATTCCACCATCC
>NZ_JBFUFF010000095.1:0-25094 GCF_056403555.1 Rhizobium sp. P2_G2 | reverse complement strand
CTCCGGAACATCCGCCCACGGCGAACCGGTGCGGAACCGCCACAAAATCCCATTGATGGTGCGACGATCATCTACCCGTGGAACACCACGAGGCTTATTCGGCAACAAAGGCGCGATAATATTCCATTCCAAATCAGTCAGCTCATGGCGGCGACGGGTCATCATTAGGCTCCCAAATCAATGGCAGCCTTGAATCACCGTCAAACCCAAAGGGGAAGCCCGTTTATGAGTTTACGGCCTAGCAGCATCTGAGCACCGAGATAGTCCGAATCGACCTCAAGCGCCTCGTACAGTAGGTCTCGGGCGCGTCGGTTGTCGGCTTCGGACCAAAGCTCATGGTACTGATTGGCGACGACGCAGCGTTCCCAGGCCGCAAGGCTTTTTGTCTGACCGTCCCATAGCCGTGCGTAGTCGCCGCTGGTCAATTTGACCTGCATGGCCACCGCGACTTGGCGGGTGATTTCATCCTGCAAGGCAAAGACGTCATCGTCGCGGCCGTCGAACCTTCCGTTCCATAGCTGTCTGCCGCTAGCTGCCTCGGTCAGCCTGGCGGTGACACGAATCTGGCCTGATGCGGCACGGACGCTGCCCGTAAGATGGAACTCTGCGGCAGCGCCGTCCGTGAGCAACTCGATACCTCTAATAAGGCCGAGAGACGACTGCAAATCAAGACCTATCCCTGCCGCAAAGAAGTCTTGCTTGGGATCAGCGCCGATATTGGTGAATGGCAGCATGGCTATCGTGGGTTTGGCGTTCGGACGTGGGGCAAGCGTGGTCGCCGCAGTCGTCTTCGATCCGGTCCAGCGCCATGCCCGCATCGGCGCGGTGATGTTCTTCAGCCGCAACTCACCTGCCACAACAAAATTTGCGCGTAACTTGTCCGTCATCTGCGCATGAATGGCGTCCGACACCAGTATCCCGCCCGGCGGTGCCAGCGCTTCGAGTCGGGCCGCGACGTTGACGCCATGGCCATAGATATCAGCTCCCTCGCCAATAATATCCCCGAGGTTGATGCCGATGCGCAGCACGATCTGGCTGTCTTGCGGTAGCGCCGAACTCGCAGCGCTGAACTTTTCCTGTAGTTCGATGGCCGATAGGACTGCGTTTATGGCACTGGCAAACTCGATGAGCGCTCCGTTACCCATCAGTTTGACGATGCGCCCGCCGTGCGTCCGCACCGTGGGTTCCAGAATTGTCCTCCGCAACTCCTCTAACGCCGCGAGTGTTCCCACTTCATCTGCCTCCATGAGGCGCGAGTAGCCGACGACGTCGGTCATCAAGATAACGGCGAGGCGGCGGTTTGCGGTCATTCAACACCTTCGGCTCGTGCGGGCTTTCGGCGGTAGGTGTGTGCCTGCCCGAGGTTAGGTTCGCACCGTCCGGGTGGTCTGACAAGCCTCCATAGGCTCTGGTTCATGTTTGCTGGGCTTTTTGACGGCCATCCCATGTCGCCTCCTGGCGCATCAGCGACGTGAAGTGCTGGCTCAAATCCGGATCAGGGGCTTCAAAGCTTTGTTTGATTTTATGTCTGCTTTTGGGAAGGCCGCCATAGGGCTGAACGGCTGACATGGCGAAGGGTTTCGGATGCCGTCAGGCGTACGAAAGCCTCTCATGCAGGAACCCGCGGTCGGCATTCTCTGTGCTATGGGGTTTTATGTTTTGGCGGCTCCGAGGAGCCGCGGGTCGCAGCAGCGTTGGTATAACCGAGGGCGCTGAAGAAGGTGTTTGCAGTCGTGATCGTAGAGCTTCTCGCGGCGATCAGGACCGCGTTTGTTCGAGTGCAAGCCGCTTTCATCTTGTCTGGCGCAAGGACTCCCGTTGGCCGACGCATTGGTGACGGCCGCGTGATAGAACAGGGCATGCCGGGTCATGGCGCGCTCTCCCGGTTCGTTGCAGCGGTATCCGGCGGCCCGCGCGGCTGAGCCCAGCGTTTGAACACCTCGATGACGATCATGCGTCCGCCGCAGCATGGGCATGGCGGGCGGAGGTCGATAGGCTCGTCGGCTGCGTTGTCAGCGGGCGGCGGGGTAGCGTTCAGGAGTTCGCGGGCCCGGGCGATGCTGGTCTTACGGGAGCTGCCGGCGAGCAGACCGTAATGCCTAATGCGGTGGAACCCGCGCGGCAATACATGGAGCAGGAAGCGGCGAATGAACTCGTCGGTGGCAAGCGCCATGATTTGCTGCCGGTCGCAGCCGTCGCGGCGATAGTCCTTGTAGCAGAAGGTGACGCCGGTCTCGTCGAAAGCGATCAGACGACTGTTCGAGATGGCCACCCGTTGGGTATAGCGCGACAGATAGGCAAGAACCGCCTCGGGTCCCGCGAAGGGCGGCTTGGCGTAAACGACCCAACGCTTCTTTCGCACCGGCGACAGGTATCGTACGAATGCGCGGCGGTCAGTGAGATGCGCAGCCGAACCGAAGAAGGCGAGCCGTCCGGCATCATGAAGTTGGAGCAGTCGCGAGAGGAACAGGCGGCGGAACAGCTTTCCGAGCACACGCACCGGCAGGAGGAATGCAGGACGTGCCGATATCCAGCGTGAGCCATCAAGGGCTATGCCGCCGCCTGGCACGATCATGTGTATGTGCGGATGGTGGGTCATGGCCGGGCCCCAGGTGTGGAGCACGGCGGTAATGCCGATGCGTGCGCCGAGATGCTTCCTATTGGCGGCGATTGTCAGCATAGTCTCGGATGCCGCCTTGAACAGAAGGTCGTAAACCAGCGCCTTGTTGTAGAAGGCAATGACGGCGACCTCGGCTGGCAATGTGAAGACGACGTGGAAGTATCCGACCGGCAAGAGATCAGCCTCTCGTTCGGCGAGCCATGTGCGTGCAGCGGCGCCCTGGCACTTCGGACAGTGCCGGTTCCGCCAGGAATTGTGGGCAATGCGCCACTCTCCGCAATCCTCACAAGCCTCGACATGTCCGCCCAAGGCAGCGGTGCGGCAGTGCTCGATCGCGGACATCACCTTGAGCTGGGCCAAGCTGAGGTGTGCTTTATACTCTGCGCGGTAGGCTGGTCCGGCCGAACGGAAAATGTCGGCAACCTCGATCGAGGTGCGCATGGCTCAGCAGTCGGCCGTTTTGTCTTCCATCAGCGCCATGAGCCGGTCTAGTGGACCAGCGACTGCGTGGATCGTCCGGGTGGAGACCTTTGCATAGAGTGCAGTGGTCTCGAGCTTGCTGTGTCCGAGCAGAACCTGGATGACGCGGATATCGGTACCATCCTCCAAAAGATGGGTGGCAAAGCTGTGCCTTAGAGTGTGCGGGCTGACGCGCTTGTGGATGCCGGCCACCTCGGCGGCTTCCTGAACCGCGCGATGCAGTTGCCGCGACGAGATCGGATCGGTGCAACTGCGCCCCGGAAACAGCCAGCCATGGGGCAGCATCACGCCGCGGCGCTTTCCATCGCGCCACCACAGCCGCAGCAGTTCAAGGAGTTGCGGGGAGAGCACGGCGTTGCGGTCCTTCCGCCCCTTGCCTTGTTCAACGCGGATCAGCATCCGTGTGGAGTCGATATCGTCGACCTTGAGATGCGCGACCTCGGACACGCGCAAGCCCGCGCCATAGGCGACGCCAAGCGCGGCTTTGTATTTGATGCCTGGTGCCGCCTCGAGCAGTCGTGCGGCTTCCTCCACGCTCAGGACGTCAGGCAACTTGCGGGGATTGCGGGTTATCACCAGCGCTCGCGCCATATCCCGTCGCTTCAGTGTCACCGTGAACAGAAAGCGCAGCGCCGAAACCGTGCTGTTGATCGTCGCCGGCCCCACGCCGTTCTCATGCTGATACAACTGGAAGCGCCGTATGTCCTCGGCCGTCGCCGTGTCAGGCGAGCGCCGCAGAAAAGTGGCGAAGCGCCGGACATGACGAATGTAGTCCTGCTGCGTATGGGACCCCAAATCCCGCTCACCATGTCTTCTTGCATGCGTTGGCGAAGCGGCGTGGTTGAACCATCATTGGAAAAGCTGGCCATGGAACGTTCCTCCTGTTGAAAGGAACTCCATGGTCGGACAAGATCCACTAGCGGCCTAGAACTTCAGATGATCACACCAGCCTTACCGCGAGCTCCCTCCCGCGGAGCGGGTTCGTGCATGGAGGCGCAAAGCGGTCGTTGAGCGCATTATTCGTTGTGTCGCAATTGGCCCCGCCGTCATTTGGGTTTCGATCCGGCCACCGTGACCGGGGCCGATGGCGACGATGAATTCATTGTTTCCGGCAGTTGGCAGTTGGTTTCGCTCAATGGTGGCGCTGGCGATGACAGGGCCTGTCGCAAACTTTCCAGCAGGTTGAGATTATCCCGTGAGCGGCCGCATCTTCACGCTTAACCTTTTGAAGTCCGAAGAGGCGCCCGACCAGATCGTTCTGATCGTTGACGGTCCAATCGGCGGTGAAGCCGAAGCCTTTCCGCAGCCACAACATTGCTTCAGATCCAGCGATTGTTCGACGCGCGGTGTTGAAGGATTGACAGACGCCGATCTTGGGCTTGTTCTTTTCACCCGAAAGTAGTCGCTCTCAATGACTTGTTGGAGATGCTTGGGGACATAGTGGAGCGGATTCGGATTTAACAGCCCATCATCGACGGCCGTCTTGATCGGCGAGGGGAAGGTATTGGCACCATCGGTGTCGATCTTCCCCGGCGAGAGCAGCGGCTCATCCTTGAGCATCTTACGAAGGAAGCGCTTGGCGGCATCGAGATCGCGCTTTGCGGTCAGAAGGAAGTCGATCGGGTTTCCTTGCTTGTCGATCGCGCGGTAAAGGTAACGCCACTTGCCGCGGATTTTGACGTAGATCTCGTCAATGCGAACCGAGCCACATGCGGTCGTCGAAACTGCCGCAGCCGCTTCTCGATGAGTGGTGCATAGGCCAGGACCCCGCGATTGATCGTGCTGTGGTCGACCTCGAAGCCGCGCTCGCGAAACATCTCTTCCAAGTCTCGATAACTGAGCGGATATCGCAAATACCAGGTCACCGCCTGTACGATCAGCCATGCCTCGAAATGCCGCCCTTTGAAATCATCCTTCGATTGGCGCTTCAGCTTCTCTGCAATGGCATTCAGAATCATCAATGTGCTCCACAACATAGGGAGCGGCAATTTTCTCGCCGAGGGTCAACAGCTCGTTAACCGCGAAAATTTGCGACAGGCCCAGCCCATCGCTTCGACTGTCGGGAACCTGGGATGCTCGGTTAAGCGTCAGATCTGTAACCGAAGCAACTGGCCCATCCGTCTGATCGACGGCTTCTCGCGAAGCACCACCCGACGGATGAGGTCTAAAATTGCCCGATTGCACAGATCCGCTTCGCGTCATAGCAGGAGGAAGTCCTTCTGCATATCGATCGCACCGACTAGCTCTATGGAAAAGTCGGCGTGCTTGTCCCCGTTCGTGTCGCCGAAGAGCAGGGTTTGCGAGCCGTGCTTCTCATATCGCAATTCGCCCGCAGTCCCGTCGAAGTCGTGGGTGCCGAGGAAGGAAAACGCCTGGTCGCCCTGTTTCTTATCGTCTGCATCCATGACCGACAGGTCGATCCTGTCCTTCGAATTGAAGTCGTGGATCGTGTCGCGACCGGACGGGTCGACCGTTGAATCCGTCTCGCTGCCGTAAACGAACCTGTCAGCTCCACCCTTCCCATAGAGCTCGTCCTTGCCGACCAGACCGGCGATGAGGTTTGAGCCCCCGTCGCCCTTGAGCGTGTCGGCGGCGGGCGAGCCGACCACGTTTTCGATCCTTTTCAGTGTGTCGCGATCCCCCGATCCGTCAATGCCGTACCCGGCTCCCAGATCGACGGTAACGCCTGCGTTTCCGCCGTCCAGATAGTCGCGGTCGTATCGAACCGTGTCCGTGCCTGAGCCCCCGTCGACCTGGTCGTTGCCAGCCATCGGCCGGAACTGGTCGTTACGGTTTGAACCCGTGATCACGTCTACGAAGCGCGTGCCCTTGATGCGTTCGATATTCGTGAACGACTCCACGTTGCCCCAGGGATCGACGTCCGTGCCTTTGAACATGTCGACCACGACGCCGCCTGGCGCGACCCTGTCGTCGAAGTTTAGCTGGTCGATGTCGTTTCCGCTGGTTCCCCCGTCGTAGGTGTCCGTCCCGCGTCCGCCCTCCAGATCGTCGCTGCCATTTCCGCCAACGAGCGTGTCGTTGCCGTTGAGTCCCCAAAGCTCGTCGTTGCCAATCGACCCGGCGATGTTGTCGTTGCCCCGGAGGATCGAGGACGACATGGCCCATCCGAGGCCGGCTAAGAATGCTTTGTGGAACGCGATACCGGACCAGTGAAGCCCGTCGATTTCCTGCATATTGGGACCGCCACTCACGCTGACGACAACCGACGTGATGGTACCGCCGTCGAGGACGCCATTCGAATATGTTAATCCACTTCCAAAGATCGACAGGTCAGCACCGTTCGCCATTTGAAAGACGGCTGTTGTCGATATCTTCTCATCGAACTTGCCTTTGACCAGGAGGCCGCCCAAGGCGGGGTTGTAGTCCACCGCGGGGCTATTTCGGAGATATTGCGCCGGATATTCGTTGTCGACCATGTCGATAGTGTAATTCGCCATGTTGGTCCTCCCGACGATGCATGGCTGATCGAGGCAGCAATAATAGAAGGATCGCGCGAGCTGCGGCAAGGGGATTCGACGGGGCACGCGGATTTCGAATAAGACAACGCTATGCAAGGCGAGGTCGGCAACGCCGCGTTGGCGCTCCGGGAGGCCATCACAATCACTGCCGCACGCAGCCGGAGCCGCGCCCCCGCGAAGAATGGCTATCAAATCGACATCTTCGAGATCACCGACCACGGCGGCCCCATGAGACGGAATAACCTGAGGGGTTCAGCATTACAGGGTCATCAGGGGGACAGCATCACTGCCGGACCCGGCAACGACACCCTGGTAGCTGCCCAAAACGACACGCTGCTCGATGGTGGCAATGGAAACGATACCCTGAGCATCGGTGCGGCCTTAACAAACACCAGCAATGCCCAGATCGCCAATATCGAAAATGTGCTGCTCACCGCGGCAGTGACGCTGAAGCTCGCCAACCAGACTGAGGCATTCAGCATTACAGGCTCATCGGGTGCCGATGCGATCACCGGCGGCATAGCGGCAGACAGCATCAATGCCGGATTGGGTGAGACACTACCTTCAGATCACGAGCGACCGCCGCCTTGCTCGCGCCAGCAGCGACCCGCTTGCGGATTACGTCTCAACGGATTTGGGAATCCCTTTGTCCACAACGCCTAGAACTGCCAACCCGCTGGTCCTTCACTCAGGTTAGGCAAGCGCGCAGCGATCTCGTTGGCGGGCGGTCGGCGCTAGCTGCGGCAGCGTCGTGGCTTGGCGCCGGGCCGGTCCGTCGCAACGACACAAGCCGAATGTGCGGTTTCTTGAGACCAATTCAGCAAAAAGCGCACAGCCCGTCGTTCAGCCCAAACGTCCGATAAGTTTGCCTTATCGGACGTTTTGCTCTTAGTATAAGAAATGGCCCAAATCATCGAGCAGAACACCAAAAATCATCCGGAGGAGAGCGCTGTGCCGCCTGACAGCACGGTGCATTTTGGTGATGTTTCCGCGCCGGCCGGACTCCTCTCCCCTCTTCCGGACTCGAGCGCCGATCTGCCGGCGCACTTGGAACGCCTCGCCGACCGGGCCCGCGGCTATGTCGAGGCGGCAAGTTCTGCCAATACAAGGAAAGCCTACGCCTCCGACTGGAAGCATTTTGCCGCCTGGTGCCGGCGGCAAAACCTGTCTCCCCTGCCGCCGGATCCGCAGGTGGTTGCCCTCTATATCACCGCTCTCGCCTCTTGCAGCGCCTTGGGAACCACCGGACATGCTACACGAGCCATGACGGTGTCCACCATCGAGCGGCGACTTTCGGCCATCGGCTGGAATTGTTCGCAGCGGGGTATGGCGCTCGACCGGAAAGATCGCGCCATTGCCACCGTGCTCGCCGGCATCCGCAATATCCACGCCGCCCCGCCGCGCCAGAAAGAAGCCATTCTGCCCGAAGACCTGATCGCCATGCTCCAAACGCTCGACAGGGGAACGCTGCGCGGGCTTCGCGATCGCGCCATGCTGCTCATCGGTTTTGCCGGCGGCCTGCGTCGCTCTGAAATCGTCGGTCTCGATCTCGGCCGTGACCAGACCGAAGATGCCTCGGGCTGGATCGACATCCTCGACAAAGGCATGCTGCTGAGCTTGCGCGGCAAGACCGGCTGGCGTGAGGTCGAGATCGGCCGGGGTTCCTCCGCTGCCACCTGCCCCATTGTCGCCATCGAGACCTGGATCAAGTTTGCCCGCATCGCAAAAGGACCGCTGTTCCGCCGCGTTCGCGGCCAGGGCAAAGAGGTCGGCCCAGATCGCCTGAACGACAAGGAAGTGGCCCGCCTGGTGAAGCGTGCCGCCAAGGCGGCCGGCATCCGCGGTGACTTGAGCGAAATAGAACGCGCTTTCAAATTCTCCGGTCACTCGCTGCGCGCCGGTCTCGCCTCCTCCGCCGAAGTCGACGAGCGATACGTCCAGAAGCAGCTTGGCCATGCCAGCGCCGAAATGACCCGCAAATACCAGCGCCGGCGCGACCGCTTCCGCATCAATCTCACCAAGGCGTCTGGGCTCTGATGGCCCCTTCCCTGTCACGGCGATCGCTATCGGACCCGCCCATTCCCTTCCTCCGACGTGGGACATGAGTGTCACCCGTCGGAGGAAGGGAATGGGCGGGATTGATGAGGATGTTATTGTCGAGACGCGCCACCACGCTCGGCACGATGAGGATCGCGCTTCGTCTCTTCAGGCACCATCGCTTGCCGAACATCTTGCTTGCCGTTGCCGCCATTGCGTCCCAACCGGGAAGCACCGGCGAGAAGATCTCATAGGTCAACCCGTGTGGGACAGTGATTCCACATAATGCAGATTGGGGCAGTGGGTCGCTGCCGTGTACTAGCTTTTCCAGAACGACAGTTGAACTGTGCTCGCTGTTACAAATGATCTGATTACCAGGCGTATTCCACCGCCGGCATTTGCCCCCGTGAGACATCAATGCATCCCCTTTTTGGGGGATAGACAGCGCTTGCCCTCGGCCTATAAAGTATTGCTCAAACTTCACATCATGATGTGTTGAAGACCTGGGGGCGGGAGCGATCGCATGACCACGCTGACTGATGGGGACGACACCCAGACAGCCAAACCCGGCGAAACTCTTTTCGGCATTGGCGGCAATGATGCGCTGACGGCCTCCGCCACCGGCAACGCACTCTATGGCGGCGACGGCAATGACACACTCAACGGCGCTAACGGCGATGATCAGTTGATCGGCGACGATCACACGGCGATGGGCGGGGAGACGCATTACACCAACGTCCTGAACGGTTTCGGCGGCAACGACTCGATTACCTCCTATTCCTACAACGACCAGATTGATGCCGGCGCAGGTGACGATCTCGTCAGTGTCTATGCTCAGGAAACCGGCCAGAACGTCAAGGGAGGCACCGGCAACGACACGCTGGAGTTATTCGCTCTTGGTGCACTCAATGTACCCGTCACCGTTATCATGGGGTCCACCTTCAGTCCGAGCGTGGACAGCGTGCAAGGCGCGACCTATTACGATTTCGAAAACCTGGTACTTTATGGCGGCACAGGCTCGGTTTATGCTCAGGGTGCCAGCGGCGGCGACCACCTAATCGCCAACTGGCTTGCTAATTCRGGCCTGGACGCCGGGACCCTCAGGGGAGGCGCCGGCGACGATGTCCTGGAATTCAATGGCATGCCCAACAATGGCACCGGTGAGGAACTGATTGCCGGCGGCGCCGATACCGACACGCTGGCATGGTCCCCCGGAAATATTGGCGGCAGTTTCGGCGCGCTTGTTATCGACGTCAACGCCGGCGAGATGAGCCTCGACGGAACCGAGTTTTGCACCTTCAGCCAGATCGAAGGCCTCAAGGTCAACACTTACCAGGCTACCTACAGCAGCGTCGAGGTGACCGGTGGCAGTTCCGCAGACACCCTGACGATCCGGGCCGGCCACTCGACGCTGGACACCGGTGACGGCGATGATACCGTCTCCATCGTCACCGGCACGTCAACGATCAACACCGGCGACGGTGATGATCACGTGTCGATTGCCTTCAGCGGTGCGGGATTGGCGACCATCCATGGCGGCAACGACAATGATACGCTGTCGGGCGGGCAAGCAAGTGTCGCTTTCTTCGGCGACGACGGCGACGATCACCTGTCAGCTTATGGCGGCAGCACGCTCACCGGTGGCGCCGGCAACGATACGCTCTACCTTTCGACGACATTCGGCGCAACCGATCCGTCGGCCGCGGTCGTCGACGGCGGCAGCGGACGAGACCTGTTGTCGACGGAGCTGTCGATGCTCACCGATGTCAGCTTCAAGGTCGACTTCACCAAAGCCAGCATCACACTCGCCAACGGCACCAAGATCCTCAATTGCGAAGGTATCTCCTTTACCGCCGCCGGCGGCAAGGACGTCCTGACAGCGTCCAATGATGCAGCCGGTCAGTCCGTCAACAAGCTTTTTGGGCTCGGAGAAAACGACACGCTCAGGGCTTCTTCGAACGGGGCATGGCTCGACGGTGGTGCTGGCGACGATCTGCTGATCGCGGGCGCGGGCGCCGACAACCTCGTCGGCGGCTACAATGAAACCAACATTACAGGCGATACCGTCAGCTATGCAAATTCGAAGAAGGGCGTCACCGTCAATCTCGCGCTCGCCACGGCGCAGCAAAGCAAGGGCGATGCTGCAGGTGATGTCCTGAGCAAGATCGAAAACCTCGTCGGCAGCAAGTTCAACGACAAACTGACCGGCAACGATCCCGGTGACTTCGCTCACAGTGGCAAGAACGTACTGACGGGCGGCAAGGGCAATGATCGCCTCACAGGTGGATTGGCTCTCGATACATTCGTCTTCGCCACCGGCGACGGCAAGGATACGATCACCGATTTTACCGCCAAGGGCAGCGATCACGATGTCATCGATCTTTCCCGCCTGAGTTCAATCACCAGCTTCTCCGATCTCAAGGCGCATCATCTCGAAAAGTCAGGCAGCGACGTCGTCATCGATGGCTTGAACGGCGACAGCATCACACTCCTCGACGTTAACATTAAGGACCTCGGGAAGGGCGACTTTCTTTTCTGAGCGTGTCAATAACAGTCGGACTGTCGGTCCGCAGTGTCGTCCGTGAGAAGGCGGCATCCTCCTAAAAGCGATCCCCCAAGCGTAGTTTTACGCATCGGCGCTTTGGAGGCCCGTTGCCTGCCGCCAAGATCGCAGCTTCCGTCATAGGAGTCGTTTCGACCCTTTCGAGGCCAAGAGCTGTGGATACAGGTTCATCGCCTTCCGCGATCTCAGCGCGCAAGTCGAGCAAATCGCGCCTGACAGCCTCCACATCTTCGAAAAGCTTATCCGGCCGGTTGCGATCTTTCCAGTTTTTCGTCGAGATTGAGGGCGATAGTGTAGGTACAGAGCGCAGGGGCAATACCATGGGATCCTCTATCGCGATAACGGTTTGGCACAATAGGGCTCGAGGATTTTGTGCTCAAGATCCATGAAAATTGCTATATCTCCCCTGAAATGGGGATTGTATTGACAGCTCGCTGTAACGAGACTTCACCGGAACTGCCCGAGGGCCTTGGAATACATCGAGGGCTGCACATTCGTGGATCTTAACTCAAGAAAAACCGGATACCACCATGGCTGACGTTCATCTTGGACCCGACGACAACACCTATACGTCATCGTCGCCCGGCGACCGGATTTTCGGCGAAGGCGGCAGCGATACGATCACGGCCAGTGACGGCGGCAACACGCTTTATGGCGGAGCGGGTGATGACGCGCTAAACGGCGGCGACGGCAATGATGTCCTTTATGGCGACGATGTCACTGATATCACCGCCCATAACGTGCTCAACGGCGGCGGCGGCAGCGATCGCATCTATTCCTTTTCACCCTCCGATGAGATTGATGCTGGCGCCGGCAACGACCAGGTCACGCTCAACGCGATCGAGGAATCGGTCGCATCGTCGGGGACAGCAGTTGAGGGCGGTACCGGCACGGACACGCTCTACGTCAATGCCCTGGCAGGCAGCGCCGACGCCGTCAGCTTCGGCGTCGACACGCTCTTCACCATCACCGTCAACGATCTCGAAGGCGTGGTCTGCAGCAGTTTCGAACGGATCGTCTATAGCGGCGGCTACGGCTCGCTCAATATCGCCGGGGGCGCGCTCAACGACCAGATCCAGGTCAATACCGGCCAACAGGCGCATTTCGCGGGCGGCAATCTGAGCGGCGGCGGCGGCAATGACAGCTTTGTCGTCTACGGCACGAGCGATGATAATATCGAACATGTGGACGGCGGCGCCGGCATGGACACGCTCGGCTGGAAAGAAACGAGTGGCGGCGACAGTTTTACCAACCTCGTTGCGGACGTCAGCAAGGGCAAGCTCACGGGCGATGGCACGACGCTCATCGATTTCATTGGCATTGAGGCGCTCAATATCAACACGACGGAGACCACCGGAAACGTCAAATTCAAGGGCGGCACCGGTAATGACGTCCTCACCGTTTGGACAGCTGCCTCCAGCAACGTCGACACCGGAAAGGGCAATGACACCGTGACGGTCAGTACGGGCACCGCTGAGATCACGCTCGGCGATGGCAATGACGGCGCCTCTGTCGATTTCTCCAATGCGTCTACGGCCAATATCAACGGCGGCGGTGGCAATGACCATATCAAAGGCGGATCGGGCGCCGGCATACTGCATGGCGACGACGGCAACGACACGGTCGGCGGCAATTCGAACCGCACCAGCATTTTCGGCGACGCCGGCAACGACACGCTTTACCGGACGGCGTACGGCAGCGATGCCGCGTCGACCAGCGCGGTGACCGACGGCGGTGCAGGTCACGACACGCTGATATTGAGCCTGTTGTTCACCAGCAAGGCGGTGACGCTGAACCTGTCGYTGGCCTCATTCACGCTGGCTGACGGAATGGTGGTCAGCGGCTGCGAAGTCGTGCAATGCTATGGCAGCAGTTCCGCCGTCAACAAGATCACGGCCTCCAACGATGCCGGCGGCGCAGCAACCAACAAGGTGACCGGCGGCAATGTCGACGATATCCTGAAGGCGTCGAGCCATGGCGCGACACTGGACGGCGGCTTCGGCAACGATAGGCTCACCGGCGCCAATGGCGACGATATCCTGAACGGCGGCTTTAACGGCAACGATACGCTGACGGGCGGCGGCGGCGATGACGCGATCACCGGCGGTGCCGGCACTGACGTGCTGACCGGCGGCGCCGACAAGGACACGTTCATCTTCGCTGTGGCGTTCCACACCGGCACGGTGGCGGGCAGCGTCGACGTCATCACCGATTTCAGTCATGCGCAGGGCGACAGGATCGATCTCACCGGCATCGATGCCAATACCAGCACGGTTGACGACGATGCGTTCAAGTTCATCGGCGCGAAGGCGTTCACGCACCACGCCGGCGACGTTCGCTTCGAAAAGTTCGACAATGCCGGCACAGCCAACGACTATACCTGGGTGAGCGGCGACAACAATGGCGACGGCACTGCGGATTTCGTGATCCAGGCCAAAGGTCTCATTGATTTCATCAAGAGCGATTTCGGCTTGTAGCCTGACGCCAATTTCTCTGTGGAACCAAGTATCCTCGGTTTGGGGCACACTTCAGGTAGCCAACGTGTTGAAAGCTCTGGTTTAACATGGACGACTGGGAGCGGCTGCGCGGCGAGATCGACAGACGCGAGGTGCTGATCGTCTAGCTGGACCTGGCTATATCCTGGATGATGATGACGTTGGATTGGGACAAGATCCAACGGCGCATCTTCCGGGCCGTCAACAATACCACGCTCGACATCATGGCCGCCCCCGCTCGCAAAGATTACGGTGACCGCCGGAGCCGGCAGCCCCAGGGCAGCGAAGGTGCCAAGCAGGGTGGCGCCGACCGCAGCGTTCGCGCGGATACCAGACGCAGCGACGCATCGTGGCCATGCTCCGGAAGGGCCGGAAAAGCATCCGGAACGCGACCGACTGCTCCAACTCGACGCGCGCCTGACCTAGCGCGTAAAGCAGATCGCCTTATGCGGATGCGCAAACAGCATCGTTGGCTCTATCCGATCGACAGACAGCAGCTTACGGATGCGATGCGGTTCGAACGGGCCAGGGGACGGTCCGAGCGATGCGGCCGTCCCCACGGCAAACTCGTCTACCACATAGGCGATGGGCGTAGGTAAGATGAAGAGGGCACGGCCTTCGGGACGGTCCCGGCCCGGTGGTGCGCAAGGGTGAGCCCCTCGCCCGCTGCCGGATCATGCCCCGACAACGCGGGTTTATCTGGTGACCGCGCACCTCAACAATAGTCCTGGTCACAAGAAACCCAATTTCAAAACGTTCTGACAACGCTGCCACATCACCCACGATCAGCCGGAGCACCTGCGGCGGCGTGAGCTGAAATTGCTCATGTCGCCAGCCTTAGGAGATTTGTTTGAGGGTCGCTACTCGCCTATTTGATGGCCGTGGCTGCGAGAAGCGCAGACGTTTCGTGCATTTCCCGTCAGATCCAGCGCCTGACCCGTGTGCAATAGGCCTCGTAGTCTGCTCCGAACGTCCGACGCATAGAGGCCTCTTCATAGGGAATGACGATCAGTGTCAGTAGCGCCAGCGGCAAGACCAGCAACAGGATCGGCCAGAACGAGCCCGCGAGGATACAACCGCCGAGATAAATGAGAATTAGGCCARGGTACATTGGGTTTCGGCTCAGCCGATAGATTCCCTTTTCGAGGAAAGCGCTCGGACGGGCGAAAGGGTTGAGCGTTGTGCGTCGGATCAGGAAAGTGATCGCAAGCGCGGGGCCGCAGATGATGCCGGTCGCGATCACCAGGATGCCGAGCAACTGCCTGGCAGGGAAGCCGAAGAAGCTAAGGGGAACGCTGTGCTGAAGCAACATGCCGGCACCGAACGCCATGCCGAAATAGAGTGGCGGGGGCAGCATAAAGACTGCAAGGGGGCGAACTGGCGCGGAGGCTTCGGCTACGTCCATCGTGATACTCCTGGAGCCCGAGCATTTGCATGGCTGCATATTTTGGATAAACTGTAACTAAATTCAATACAGTGGAACTATATCAAAAAAATGAATGACGTCAAGCCAAAACGCGCCTACCGCTCTCGGCGCCGGGAAAAGCAGGCTGAACACACCCACAATGCGGTGCTCGATGCCGCGGAACGGCTATTTCGGGAGAATGGCTGGACGGCCATAACGATCGCTGCGATCGCAAGAGAGGCAGAAGTGTCGCCAGAGACGATCTATGCGCGCTTCGGAAACAAGAGGACAATAGTGCACCAGTTGGTGATCCGTGCCATGCGGGGTGCCCAACAGCAGACCCCTATGATGCAGCAGGAGCATCGTGCCAAGGTGTTGCAGATGACCGATGGCCGGAACATGATCAATGGATTTTCCGACGATATTGCCGAATTACTCACTCGCGCAGCCCCTCTTCTCGCAGTCATCAGGTCGGCAGCTGAAAATGATAGCCAAATGGCCGATCTTTACGCCGATCTGCATGAAACTCGGCGGCAAAACCTCGGTAAGCTGGTCACTGCGCTCGAACGGATCGGTGCTTTGCGACCGGGTCTTGATGCTCAGGTCGCCCAGGACACGTTATGGTCCGTCGTGAGCCCCGAGCTTTGGTGGTTACGCACGAACCAACTCCGGACGACGCCCGACACCAATCGCGAATGGATCCGGATGACGCTGCAGCGGTTGCTGCTTGCTTAAGAAACTGAGATAGTAAGCGCGCAGCAGTGTTTCTTGGTTCCTCTGTTTGCAGTTTATGAGAGGGATTGGGTAGCTCCACCCCGCAAGCCGCCGACAAATGAACTTGGCATATGTATTGGTGCATCGAGCCCCCTCACCGCTGCCGACTTTCTTTTTGATTCCTTCTCACCATCGATAACCAACTCTTATCGATGACCATACATTGAAAACTTCTATTTCTCCTTATAATATATTTTATAAACGACCACATTGACGTTCTGTCCAGCGGATAAGCTTTAAGTGACTGTTTGCATCATAAAGCCAGCGCACGCTGCAGTTCGTCATGCTCGAAGGCGCTGGCCATGCGGTTGATTTCGCTGCCTCGCGCTCCCACTGCCTTGGCGGTATCGCGCCAAGTTGCGGTCACGCTTGCAACCTCCCTAATGATGACCCGTGCCTGGGTCAGCGTCAGCGCGAAATATCCCGATGCAGCTTCCAGAAGGTCAAGCGAGCAAGTGCCTTCATCGAGATTGTTCGCTTTCAGCACGAATTGATCCACTTTGCCGTTTTTCGCGGGCCCACCGGGACGCGTAAATTGCTCATATATTTCAAATTTTTGAGAGTGGCATCGTGGATCAATGTCAAACGAAAACACGGGTCAAATCGATGCGACAATCAACATGCCGGCCTTCGACTTCATCGGCAAGCATGCCTTCGGCGGTCATGCCAGGGAACTGCATTTCGTCAAGGCGAGGTGGGACACCTGGATAGAGGGCGACACCAATGACGACGGCAAAGTGATTTTGTCATCCATTTGGACGATGCCATTGCCATGAAGGCAGGATATTTTGACCTAGTGGCATGACGCCGGACAGAGGAGAACAGGGGCATGACGACCTATACAGCAACGTCGCCAGACGACGCCGACCGCATGGCCGATATCAGCGCAGCGGAACGGCGAGACGGCAATGTGGAACCTTCCTCCAGCAGCGTCAACACCGATACCACCRGAGATCAGAACTCCCCGGCGGTCACCGCACTTGCCGATGGCGGCTGGGTGGTCACATGGGACTCCTACACCTACGATATAAAGAGCGCGAATTACGTCAGCAACGGCATTCGCCAGCAGCGCTACAACGCCGATGGCGAAATGGTCGGCGCCGAGACCGCCGTCGGCAGGCATGTCGACGGCGACCGGTGGTTTGATGATCAGGACGATCCCGCGGTTACCGCGCTTGCCGATGGCGACTGGGTGGTCACATGGGTGTCCGGGGACGTGGACAAGGAGCACGACCTCCTGGGCAGCGAAATCCACCAGCTGCGCTATAACGCCCATGGAAAGCGGATTGGCCCGGAGACCCGTATCCAAACCCCGGACATACACGAGGATGACCATCCTTCGGTTTCCGCGCTTGCCGATGGCGGCTGGGTGGTCACATGGGACGGCCAAGGCCAAAACGACAAGAGCGAAGTCATCTACCAGCAACGCTACGGCGCCGATGGGCAGCCCGTCAATGACGATACCCGCGTCAGCACCACCGACCCCACACTCTTTCACCCTCAGCTTTACCCTTCGACGGCGTCGCTTGCGGATGGCGGCTGGGTGGTGACATGGGTGACCCCCTATGACAAAAATCCCGGCATCTTTCAGCAGCGCTACGCTGCCGATGGCGATCCTGTCGGTGCCGAGACGTTGATCAACAGTTTTCTCGCCGGCGGTGTTCAGGCGAACTCGGCGATTGCCGCCCTTGCCGACGGCGGCTGGGTGGTGACATGGACCGACCCGGGGGCGGAGCTGCATCAGCAGCGCTATGCCGCCGATGGCAAAGCGGTGGGTCGCGACACCACGGTCAGTGAGTTTACCAGCGGCGAAAATGATAATCCATCCGGATCGTCGGTGTCAGCGCTTGCCGACGGCGGCTGGGTGGTGACATGGGACGACGGCTACCACGTCTTCGAGCAGCTTTATGCGGCCAACGGGCGGACTGTCGGTCCTGAAATGCGGGTCAACTTTCATGGCAAGGGCGATGCGAGGTACCCCTCGGTCACCGGGCTTGCCGATGGCGGCTGGGTGGTCACGTGGGCGGCCGCCCACCAGGACGGCGACGGTGAAGGGATCTTCCAGCGGGTGTTCCACGCAGTGGACGGCACTGGCGCCGCCGACAAGCTCAAAGGCGCGTCGGGTGACGACTTCGTCCAAGGTCTCGCCGGCAATGACAGACTCTATGGCAATGCAGGCGAAGACATTCTCATCGGCGGCAAGGGCGTCGACACGCTCTACGGCGGCATAGGCAGGGATACATTCGTCTTTGCCCCCGGCGACAGCGGCAGCACGCATGCCACCGCCGACACGATCCACAATTTCAGCAAAGCCGACCATATCGACCTCAGCAGCTGGGCGCATGGCAGGCCGTTTGATTCATTCGACTTCATCGGAACGCACGCCTTCACCGGCCATGCCGGAGAGTTGCGTTACATCAAGGAGAAATCCGACACCTGGATCGAGGGCGATACGGATGGCAACGGCAAGGCGGATCTCGTCATCCATCTCGACAACGCTGTGACGATGACGAAAGATTATTTCGACCTCTCCGCCTGGTCTTGATGCGTAAAGGAGGGCTTCACCCGGATCGGAAAAGACATGATCATCGCGAAAGGCATTTGAAACGGCCTTGTCGAAAATGGGATAGGCGCCGTTGGGGTCCGCAATCCGAAACCATGACAGTGTCCGGTCCAGAATCTGGGCTGTCACGCAGCACTGCCGTATTTCAGGCTGGAGAGGATATCCAGAACCAGTTCGGCGCCGATCTCGCTTTGAATGACAACGTCGATGGTCGTCTGTCCTCCAGCATCGGATGCGCTCTGAACAGGAAATCCCGCGCATCCTCCTCCGTTCTGCCAGACGTCGAGCGCGAGATTCCAGACTTGGGCGACACGCGCGATCAGTGTTCCCTCATCCGAAGACAGGCGAAGCGCAGTATTGCGCCGTTCATAAGTGGCTTTCGGCGCAACACGATACTTGAACTGGCTGTCATTGGGTGCAAGAAGGCGGGCCACACGGTCAAGCGTAGCAACCGGCAAGCCTCCCTCGATACGAGATATCAATCCGAACGGCGAGCGTATCGCCATTTCCTTGGCGGGCAGGCCGAGTATGTCAGCCACATTTTCAAACGCTAGCATTCGTCGACCTCCTTTCATTTGAGGCTACAAATCGCCCTACTCGAGGCGGTATGCAACCCTGAAGGCTACAATCATCTGCTGAAATGCCCCTCAAATACTGGTGCTGATCCAACCGCGTCCGTTAAAACTCACCATGGGAGCCGCTCCTCCACTGTTCTCCGCAAAGAACAAGGGGAAACTTGAGTGGTGCGGTTATGCCAAAACAGGCTGCCACAAACTCGTTAGGCCTTACGTGATCTGCGCGCGAAGATGGCATCGATTGATATGGCGCGCCCTTAGACTGTGGACCAGTCGTTGCTCAAGCTGCCGACCGTCAGGTTCGCATCAATATGGGAGCCATCCATCTCCCATATAGCGACATTTCCCTGTGTGTTTCGCCACAGGATGTCGGCATGGCCATCCCCGTTGTAGTCACCGGTGTCGAGGAGAGTCCAATCCGAGCCGATTGAACCGACGGTTTCGTTTGCGACCACCTTATCGCCGTTCATTTGCCACATCGCAATCGTTCCGCTGGACGAGCGAAGCACGATGTCGGCCTTGCCGTCACCGGTGAAATCGCCGACAGTCAAGATTGCAAAACCCGGATCCATCTGCCGGACGGTCGTGTTGGCGGTAATCGTGTTCCCGTTCATCTGCCACATTGCGACTTGACCATTGTCGTTGAACCAGAGAACGTCGTCCATTTGGTCGCCATTGAAATCATCTACGCCCCCGAAATGCCAACTCGATCCGAGTGCACCGACGGTCAGATTGCCAATGATCTTATCGCCATCCAACTCCCACATAGCAACTTGGTTATTATTGTTGCGCCAGAGTACGTCGGCGCGACCGTCCCCATTAAAGTCGCCTGCCCCTTGCAAGTGCCAATCGGTGCCAAGTCGGCCGACGGTTGTGTTCGAAACGATTGTGGGCCCGTTCATCTTCCAGAGCGCGACCTGACCCGTGTCATTCTCGAACAGGACGTCCGCTAGGGCGTCGCCGCTAAAGTCCGCAGCCGCAAGAGCGTGCCAACTCGTCCCAACCGAGCCGACCGTCACGTTCCGTGTGATCTTGCTGCCGTCCATCTGCCACATCGCAACCGAACCGTTGGTGTTGATGAACAGCACGTCGCTTTTTAAGTCGCCATCGAAGTCTTTTGAGGGAGCGATATCGACCAGGTAATCCTTGGCGAAGGTGGCCGTGGTGGAGTTGCCGGCGTCATCGGTCGTGGTGACGCTGGCATCGATCCTCCGATCGGTGTCGGCGACAAGGTCGGCACCGGACACTCCGATCGCATACGTGTTGTCGGCAGCGACCGCGCCGGCAAATGTTTGGCCGTTGACGACCAGCGTAACACTTTCGCCGGTCTTGACCTCGCCAGAAACCGTACCGGTAATGATAATCAGCGCCTGTTTGGATTCGGCCAGATTGACGACGTTGTCGGTCGTGACGGAATCCAACCCAATCGTTGCTGCCGGCGGTGTCACATCGACGGCATAACTCTTGTCGGCATACGCCGTCGCCATGTTGCCTGCCTCGCCGGTCGTGACCTTCGCCTCGATCTTTAGGTCGGCGTCGGCAGCCAGTTGAGCGCCATCCACCTCGATTGAGAAATGCCCCGAGGCGACTGCGCCCTCATAATCGGTGCCATTGATGGTGACGGTGACGATATCGCCGTCCCTAACGTCGCCGCCCACCGTGCCAGTTATGTTGACCTTGCCGGATGCCTCGCTCGCATTGACGATATTGTCGGCCGTCACTGCATCGAGCTCGATCGACGCCGTGGGAGGATCGTCCCTGCCTTCAATCTTAATCTTCAGCACCGCGCCGTCCTTGCTGCCATGGCCGTCGGTGGCGGTGTAATTGAACGTGTCTAACAGCCAATCTCCGTCGCTGAGCGCATCGACCTTGGGATTGCTGTCATCGAGCCTGTAGGTCCACTTGCCGTCGGTCGAGAGCTTCAGCGTGCCGAAATCGCCCTCAAACGTGCCGGGCTTGAGCACCTTGAGCGTGTCATGGTCCTGGTCCGTGTCATTGGAGAGCACATTGCCTTTGGCGGTCGGGTCGCCATGACCTCGGCGATCATCCTCAATGACGCGATCTTTGCCGTTGGTGTCATTGTTGGCGACCGGAGTATGGTTCCTGGCACGCCGGAACGCCACATCGCCTTCAAACCGGTCCGGCGCAAAGCCGGCCTCGCCTGGTTCGTCAAGTCCGGCTTGTGAACGGTGTTGGAGGAGAAGGTCTTCAGAAGGAGAAATGCGCTTCGCCATCTGCAAGTCTCCGTGGCATTGGAGATGAACAATTAATTTCTAGTCAGGCTGCAGCCGACTGTACATTTGTCAACCACAGGCGGCAAGAACAGATTCCTCTGCTCTTTGGGCGCCCCAGATAGGCTGCCGTCCTCCGGCGGGATGGAGGGAAGTTTTCGGCAATTTTCACAACGGACGGAACGCCGCCGCAATAACACGGCCGACGGAACGCGGCAGACGCGGGTTTGGCCGTCCCCCACTGGATTGTCGCCATCGATAACTAGCGCTTATCGATGGTAGATTGATTTAAGGGCGCAAATCACCCTGTCGGCCTTCCTGGATCGGTGGATTCGCCGGGAAACCCAGGCTTTTTGGCCGCTTTTCAACCAGGATCGACGGACTTTTCTGCCTGATTGACTGGACTGCAGCCCGCCAAACGTCCGCCTTGAAGCGACGGCCCTCCATTTTTCGACGTCTAAGTTCCCATTCAGAGGCAAGGTGTGCTCGACCTGCGTCGAAATAGCCGATTTTGCTGCGTTTTGGCCACAGTAGGCTGCTGGCGCGGCTTCTCGACGCTCGACGGCTCGATGATCATCGCGGGCCCGGTTTCGCCCTGTACGGCCTTTAATTTCAACCATAAAACACGCTTGCAAAGGAACGTTTTCTGGCACATTTCTTATTTGTACAAACTGGTCCCGAAACACCCGGAAAAAGACCTTGGCAAGAGCTGTAAACCTCAGTCCCCCTCCCCTGCCGCAAAGGCTGATCGGATATGCGCGTGTTTCGACCGACGACCAGCTCAACGACGCCCAGGTCGACGAATTGCGGGCGGCCGGCTGCCACCGCATCCATCAGGAGCATGGATCCGGCGCGTCGCGCGCAAGGCCGGTGCTGGCGAAGCTTCTCCGGGGAGCAGATGGACAGCGCCCATCATCGTACCGATCAGCCGCTCAATGTGCCCGCCGTAATGCTGCCGGGCGACGGGGCGGTGCACCAACTCGATGCCGTGCTCGGAGGCCCCTCTGACGAGAGGCTTGCCATGAAACTCCCTCCCGTTGTCGAGGTGGATAATGTCTGGCAGTCCAAAGACCGGCCACGCGGCATCAATACCCCTCGCCTGCAGCCAAGGTGCTTTTGGCATCACCAGATGCTGGATCGCCAAGGCTACCGACGTCGATGAGGGAGGCTCCTGACTGAGGTAGAAGCCAGCCGCCATTCGGCTCGCGATATCAATGGCCAATGTCAACCAGGGACGCTGCAGCGGCCGTCGATCTCTCGCATCGACGATGAACAAATCTACCAAGGTATGATCGATCTGGACGATGTGGAGGGCGTGATCGGCACTGTACTCGCAAACGACGGCATCGAATTTCTGCCGGGCTGCCTTCGCCCCTTCTCTGGCCTGCATCAGGCTTCTCGGATCGGCGACGGCTATTCGCGCCCGGACTGCTTCCAGGATGGTGGACGAATGCGGCGCTCATGACAGAGTTGCCGCACCCGATCGTGAAGCGCGCTGACAGTCGGCCGCTCGCGCTTGCTGTAGGTATCGCGCATCGCCGTCTGGATTATCTTCTCGATGTCCGGCGACAAAAGCGTTTTGCCCTTTGAAGGCCCCGGGATATCATCAAGCAACGAACTCCTGACCGGAGCGGCACGGTACCGGTTCAATAGTGCATAGAAGCGGGTTCGACCGATCTTCAGCTCCCGGCATGCCGCGCCTACGTGCAGAGGTGAGAGCCGCGGCAACGATGCCAAGGGCCGTATGACTTTTTCGCGCGACACAGCTCTCAGCCAAGCCGCCTCGTCAACCGCGAGCTTGTCCCGCTTACGGCTCATCGGCGATCACCCTTACCGCAGCCAACAAATCAGGCTAGAATCCACTGATCCTAGGTCGATTCCACTGAATTAGGATGAGCTACTATTATTACATAACAAAGACATCCAGTCCGTTGAATTAAGCAGAGGGACAAGCGGAATCGTCGAAGAAAACAGCGAAAATCACCTCCAGCAGAGTTCTGCTCCGTCTGATAGCACGGGCGCCGGCGACGATGTTTCCGCGCCGCCGTCGGCCGGCATCGCGACGAATAGCGCCGGGCTCCCCTCCCCGCTTCCGGTGTCGCGCGTCGGGTTGCCGGTCCATCTGGAGCAACTGGCGGATCGGGCGCGCGGCTATGTCGAGGCGGCAAGCTCCGCCAACACCCGCAAAGCCTACGCTTCCGACTGGAAGCATTTTGCCGCTTGGTGCCGGCGGCAAAACCTGTCCCCGCTGCCGCCCGACCCCAAGGTCGTCGGCCTCTACATCACCGCCTGCGCCAGTGGCGCTGCCTCCGGCAGTGATGCGATCACTCCCTCCGGCGCGGCGCGCCGAGGCGCAAAGGCCAATTCCGTCTCCACCATTGAGCGGCGGCTTTCGGCGATCGCTTGGAATTGTTCGCAGCGCGGCACGCCGCTGGATCGCAAAGATCGCGCCATCGCCACCGTCATGGCCGGCATTCGCAACACCCACGCCGCCCCGCCCCGGCAGAAGGAAGCCATTCTGCCGGAAGACCTGATCGCCATGCTCGAAACGCTCGACAGGGGAACCCTGCGCGGGCTTCGCGACCGCGCCATGCTGCTCATCGGTTTTGCCGGCGGCCTGCGCCGCTCGGAAATCGTCGGGCTCGATCTCGGCCGCGACCAGACCGAAGATGGTCGCGGCTGGATCGAGGTGTTGGACAAGGGCTTGCTGGTAACGTTGCGCGGAAAAACCGGCTGGCGGGACGTCGAGATCGGCCGTGGTTCCTCTGCTGCCACCTGCCCCATCGTCGCCGTCGAGACCTGGATCAGGTTCGCCCGGATCGCCAAAGGCCCTCTCTTCCGCCGTGTCCGCGGCCAAGGCAAGGATGTCGGCCCGGATCGATTGAACGACAAGGAAGTGGCGCGCCTGGTGAAACGTGCCGCCATGGCCGCCGGCGTCCGCGGCGATTTGAGCGAGATAGAACGCGCCTTCAAATTCTCCGGCCATTCACTGCGCGCCGGTCTCGCCTCGTCGGCCGAGGTCGACGAGAGATACGTGCAGAAACAACTTGGCCATGCCAGCGCGGAAATGACCCGCAAATATCAGCGCCGGCGTGACCGGTTCCGGATCAACCTCACCAAGGCGTCTGGGCTCTGAAAGCCCTTCGGGGCGTCCATCTCTCTCGACCCGGGACATTGATGCCGACCCGGCGAAGCGCGTGGTGGGTGCGCCGATGGCTATACGCCGATAACGCGTTATGATAAATAGCTGTCATGGATATTCCCAAACGCCCTCGCGGCCGTCCCCGCAAGCCGAATGCGCTGACCCAAGCGGAAATTCAACGGGCCTACCGCGGCCGGTTAGCCGCTGCCGGCAAAGCGGTTCGCGTTGTGCATGTCGGCGACGCCCCTGAATTCAATCCCGAAACCCATTTCGTCGCCGAACGCGCATTTTTTGAGGAGTTAAGGCAGAATTATCATAACGCGATAGTGAAAATAGAGATCTTGGAAGAGGATCGGATTAGGCTGGACAAGCGTAACGCATATTTGGAGAGCGAGTTGAAACGCCTGGAGCAGGTTCACACGAACGCGCTGAAGGAGATCATCAGCCTGAAGCGGTCTCTTGAGAAAAACCACGGAGGCTCCTCGACCGCGTGAGCGAACATGTCCGTTGGTGGCGTAGCCATCACCGTTTTGAAACGCCCTCCCCTATCGATGGCGTGAAATCGTTAGGCAAAATTCGCGTCGGGTTCTTAGCTTAGCCCTTCAATTGAAACCGGGAATTAAAAGCCACATCTGCCGAGGTAGACGAACGATACGTCCAGAAGCAGCTCGGTCACGCCTCTGCAGAGATGACCCGCCGATATCAGCGACGACGTGATCGCTTACGGGTT
>NZ_JBFUFF010000094.1:0-25613 GCF_056403555.1 Rhizobium sp. P2_G2 | reverse complement strand
GTTGTCGCCGAACGGTCAGGCCAGGCGGAGGCGGACAATCTGCTCGACTATGYCAATGTCTCCGGGCGCCGCTATATCGATACGTCGCTGATGAACCGGATCGCCATTGCCGAGGAAAATGCAGCGGCGGCGCTCGAGGTGATGGCGCGCTTTGCCATCGCGCCGCAATGGCTGATCTACCTGCCGCCCACCATGTCGCCGGTCGAGACCAGCAAGAGCGAGGGCTGGCTGGAGCGGCCGGAAGAGGCGTTCGAGTTCTTCCGCGCGCGTGGCCAGACGGAACTGATGCTGGAAGAGAAGCATATGGGATCGCGGGCGGTGATTGCGGTCTGCCGCGACGATGCCGTGGCGCGCCAACGCTTCGGCACGGTCTCCGACGAGGCGGGTTCGATCTGGACCCGCACCGGCCGCGCCTTCTTCTCCGAACGGGCAATGATCGAAGCGGTGCTGGCGCATATCCGCGCGGCGGCCGACGTGGCAGGTCTCTGGGACGAACTCGGCACCGACTGGCTGCTGCTCGACGCCGAGATCATGCCCTGGTCGGCCAAGGCGTCCAGCCTGATCGAGCAGCAATATGCGCCCGTCGGCATTTCCGCCCAGGCCGGGCTTGGCGCGGCCCTGGAGGCAGCCAATCGTGCCGTGGCGCGTGGCGTGGATATGGGCAGTTTCCGCGACCGGCTGGCCGCACGGGCCGAGAAAGCCGATCGCTATGGCGGCGCCTGGCAGCCCTACACTTGGCCGGTTGCCGATGCAGGCGATCTGCGCGTCGCTCCCTTCCACTTGCTTGCCAGCGAAGGGGCGGTGCATTTCGACAAGGACCATGTCTGGCATATGGCGATTGCCGACCGGCTCGCGGCGGCGGGCGGCCCCGTGCTGGTGGCCAGTGAACGCCGCAATATTGCATTGGCCGACGCCGATGCCTGCGAAGAGGCGGTTCGCTGGTGGGAGGCGCTGACCGCGCGGGGCGGCGAGGGCATGGTGGTCAAGCCCCGCACTTTCCTTGCCCGCGGTGAAAAGGGCCTGATCCAGCCGGCGCTGAAAGTCCGCGGCCAGGATTATCTGCGCATCATCTACGGCCCGGAATACGACATGCCGGACAATCTTTCGCGGCTACGCAAGCGCAGCCTGGGCGGCAAGCGGTCGCTGGCGCTCAGGGAATTCAGCCTCGGCCATGAAGGTCTGCTACGGTTCCAGGCCCGGGCACCCTTGCGCGACATCCACGAATGCGTCTTCGCCGTTCTTGCGCTCGAAAGTGAACCGATTGACCCCAGGCTTTAGGTCCGGATCATTCGGGGCTTGATCGAGGACCTACGACGTTGGCATGGAATGGATATGAAACTCTGGATTCTCTCTGATCTTCACACCGAATTCGCGCCGTTCGCGGTCCCAGGACCGTTGCCGGATGCAGACATATGCGTGGTTGCGGGCGACTTCGGCGTTGGCGGTGTCGCGCTGGCGCTTGAATGGCTGCATCAGCATGTCGCGCCGGCAATGCCTGTCGTGTTCGTCGCCGGTAACCACGATTATTATCGGACGTCCTATCTGGACGCTCTGCAGGACGGCAGACGGTTGGCGGCCTCTCTCGACCGGGTGCATTTCCTCGAAAACGACACGGTCGTCCTCGGCGGCGTCACCTTTCTCGGATGCACGCTATGGACCGATTTCGCGCTCGACGGGACACAGGCGTTTTCCATGTTCGAAGCCCGGTCGGGCATGAATGACTACAAGCGGATCAAGTTCTCCAAGAAACCGTATATGCGGTTCACCCCGCACCAGACCGTCAGGTTTCACCTCGACAGCCTGGCGTTTCTGGAGCGGTCTCTCGCTGCCGTCAATGGCCCCAAAGTGGTCGTCACGCACCACGCGCCAAGCCGCCAGTCACTCCCAGAACGGCTCCGGCACGACCGCTTCAGCCCGGCCTATGCCTCCAACCTCGACCATCTGATGTTGGAACACGGCCCCTTGCTCTGGGTCCATGGCCATATCCACGATCCCGTCGATTATATGGTCGGCACGACGCGGGTGTTCAGCAATCCGAGAGGGTATCCGGGGGAATTGCCCACGGAAGACTTCGTCAGGCGCAGCGCATTTGAGTTGTAGGCATCAAGCAATGACGAAGATTTCCGTTTGAGCGAAAATTCGGGTGCATTCGCCTAGGTACCGGATTTGGTCCTGCCGGATGCCGCACTTCTATCCGCCACCGATTGCCTTTCAACCAGTGCGGCCGGCACGATGAGATGGCGGGGTGGTTCCAGGCCTCCCTTGAGGCGTGCGACCAGGAGTTTTGCCACCTGTTCCCCGAAGCGATAGACCGGCTGGTCGATGACGGTGACTGGGGGGGCGTGACCGATGTCCAATCCGCGTCATGGAAGGTGATCAGGGAAATGTCCTCGGGCAGGCTCAGATTGGCCTCACGGATCACCTTGAACACTTCGAGCGCAATCAGGCTGTCGGAGGCGATGATTGCGGTTGGCCGGTTTGAAAGCTGTAGCAGTTCCGATGTCAGCCGGCGTGTCTTTTCACATCCGTTGGCCCCCAGGCGGACAGGCCCGACGGTGCGGCGATGCCGGCACGATCAGAAGCGGCGAGGAAGCCTTCGATCCTCAGCCGCACCGATCCGGTATAAATGTCGTCAAGGCTGGTGAAGCGGTGTTCGGGCGTGTCGCAGGCGGTGATGTAAGCGATTTGCCGGTGCCGGGCGGCATGTGGCGGAATCCGGACATCTTACTCACCCGGCGGGGACAAATCACCGCGTCGCATCGCAGGCGGAAAACGGCTCGGTATTTATTGTTCTCCGACGCCGCCATGTCGCAATTATACCCAGCATCGGCGGGAAAATCGCGATGATCGCGAGACAGTGCTATTAAGGTCGATGACCAGGAAGCGTGGCGACTGCCGCAATTTGAATCCTGGGGAGGGCATGCATGATAGCGGACGCTGAACTACAGGCAGCGAGGGCCGAGGCGATCGAGCAGACGAAGGATGGCGCGCCGTCCATCCCTTCCAATCCGTTCTTCGGGGTCGGTCCGATCACCGATGCGACGACCGACGAAGTCCACAGTCGCCTTCGCCGCTATGAATTCGATCGCTGGATCGAAGCGACCTATCGGAAGCTGGATGATGCCGGCAAGGACATCGGCGCGTTCACGACGGCGGAACTGTCGCGCAGCATGCATCGCGGCTATCCCGCCGACAAGATCCYGCYCGACATGATGCGGGCGATCCACCGTTACTTCGAATTTCCCAAATCCAACCGCATCGCCGTCGGCCTGGGCGGCGGCCACAGCGGCTATACCGTCTGCGTCCAGCACCTGTTGAACGCCAACGAAGCCGATCAGAAGGTCTATGTCGATACGCCGCGCCCCGAAAGCAGCGGTGCCGGGGCCTCCGGCTTCTTCCGCCAGTCCTGGGCGACACAGCTCATCGAAATGCACCGCTTCGCGGAAAAGGGCGACGAGAACCGCATCCACTTCGCCGAAAAGGAGGGCGCGATCCCTTCGGCGAAGACGCTGGCCGAGCTTGGCATTTCCATCTTCGTCGGCGTCGGCCATGAAACGACAGGCGCCAACTCCTATACCAACGAGGAGATCAATGAGCTCCTGAAATGGCTGGATGGCGATCCCGAAAACCGACACGCTGTGTTCGACGCCACCTCGATGCTCGGTGCGATGCCTTGGGAACCCGAGGTCGTGCGCGCCGTGATGGCCAAATGCTGCCTCTTTATGCCGTTCCAGAAGGCGATCGGCGGTGTGTCCGGCTATTTCGTCGCCTCCTTCACGCCCGCGGCACTGGCGCTGATCGAACGGAACCAGAGCAATCCATCCTGGGCTATTCCGCGTCAGCTGAAGATCGCACCGCCGCTGGATCCCAAGCAGCCGCTGAGCAGCAAGCGCTCCGTCGATGCCGGCCCGTTCTACGATGCCGAGCAGGACAAGATGCTGGGCGGCGTGATCAACACCTATAGTGCGCTCGCCTTCGCCGAGACGACGTTCGGGCTGCTGCAGACCGAGCGCCGCGTCGGCTCGGTGATCGAGCTCAACAAACGCTCGGCGGCGAACCGCAAGATCGTCGACGAATGGGTGGCAAGTCATCCTCTCTTCGGCCTCGTCGTCGAAGAGCTGGAGCGCCGCGGCGCGGCCGTCACGCTTCTCAGGGTCAATGACGGCGCGATCTCGTCTTCGGAACTGCACCCGCGGGTCATTGCCCGTTCGAAGCAAATCCTGGGCTATGAGGGGATCACGCATCCCAACGGCGAGCACGAGACCGGACTGGACGCCGCGCGCTATGTGAATGCGTTCCCGGGAACCCCCGGAGACTATCGCGCCTGGATCGGCGGAATCCGCGAACCTCAGGACATCCCAGCGCTGCTCGAGAACCTGAATTACGCCTATCTCCGCGCCAAGATCGTCGTCATCGAAGAGGAGCTCGCAAGGCGCGGCGTGGCGATCGAAGACGCAGGCAAAAGCGGTGCTTCCGATGCGGTGCGCGAGGGCACGTTCAAGGTGCTGATCGCAGATGCCATCGGTCTCAACTTCGACAAATCGGGGCGTCTAGATCACAGCGAACTCGCCGCCTATATCGGTGAGAAGGGCGGTGCCTTCCACGAGGGCTGCGCCAAGACCGCGAATGCGGCGGAAGACGGCAAGGTTCATTTCTTCTATCAGCCGCATCTGAGCACTGCCGCGGAAATCCTCGCGGAGACCGACCAAGGCCAATATGACGCGGTGATCGCTGCAGCGACCTTTATTCCCAAAGAAGCAAAGTTCCGCCTCGGCGGCGTTCGCATCGGCACGGGAACCGGCAATATGGGTTCCGCCTCCTGGGGCGGCCCCAACGGCGAAGGTGGCGAAGCGCCGCTGATGAACACGCCGGGCATCAACAGCCGCGCCACGGCGCAGATGGCATTCAAGGCGCTGCTCAAGGTCATGCCCGATCTTCCGGTCGGGGAACTGCACGATCGCGTCGTCAATAACGACTTCGATACCGGCAAGAACCTGGCGGAATATCCAACGGAGAAGCTCGAAGGCAAGAAAATCGCCATTCTCGGTTACGGCAATATCGGTCGTGCCCTGGCACGGATCGCCAAGGCCTTCCAGATGGACGTGGCGATTTACGCCCGGCCCAGCCATCGGGATAATATCCTCGCCGAAGGCTATGACTATGCGGACAGCCCGGCGAGTGCCGCCAAGGGCGCCGACGTCCTCTCCGTCCATCTGGGCCTCGGAAAGCAAAACCCGGAAACCGGCGCGTTCTCGAATGCCGGGCTTGTAAACAGCGACGTGTTTTCTGCCTTGAACGACCGGTCGGTGCTGCTCAACTATGACCGTGGGGAATTGGTCGACGTCACGGCTCTTGACGAGGCTCTGGCATCCGGAAAGGTCCGTCACGCGGCGATCGATGCGGATGTCTTCAAGACTGCCGACGGTGTCACCGGACCGATGAAACCCTATCTCTCGCTGCTTCCCAAGCATGCGGAAAAGCTGGAGCTCCTGCCGCACGCTGCGGCGGACACGGACCACCCGACCCGCGTTGCGGGCGCCAAGCAGGCCGTCGATCAGATCGTCGACGCGATCCGCAACCGTACGGTGACCAATGGCAAGGGCAATCTCCCGGAAGGCTATCGCTCCAAGGGCGCCAGGACGCCGCTCGGCGTGGGTCAGGTCACCAAGGCGGAACTTGTGCGGCTTGCCGATGACCGTTCGCTTCTGGATGAGTTGAGGAAAGTCGGCGAAACGATCTGCTCGATCGTCGGCGCCTTGGATGCGGTTTCCGACCACGCGCATCGCGCCCGCATCATCGAGCGCTACAGAGCCTTGCTGGCGGAAAGCACTCTGCGGCAGCAGGAATTGCTCAAGGCAGCAGGTCTGACGGCACCTGCGGCAAAGTAACCGCTGCCGAGCGGGTGGGTTTTACCGCTCGAGCGATTTGCCGAGCCGGCTGATCGAAGATCCAATTGTTGGTCCTGAAGCGCTCCCGACAGGCATCTGTCGGGAGAGGTTTTGCGCGCAAAGCCAATCATTTGCCAGGCAGGCAAGATTGACTTGAGCCGGAACCGCGTGCAACGACGCATAGGAGTGTGACGACCGCGACCAGGAGATTTCCCTTGAAGGGTGGCAAAACCGATTTGTACGAGGACCTCAAGCGGCAGATCCTGACGATGGAGTTCGAGCCCGATCAGGACCTGGATGAGGTCAGCCTGAGCGAACAATACGGGCTGTCACGCACGCCGGTGCGCGAAATCTTCCGGCGGCTCGAAGGAGAGGGGTATATCGACATCCGTGCGAACCGCGGCGCGCGGGTGGTTCCGATGAACCATCAGACGCTTCGCCACTTCTTCCTGGTCGCGCCGATGATCTATGCAGCCGTCGGGCGCCTTGCCGTGCAGAATTTCAAGCCCAAGCAATTCGACGATCTCAAGGGCACGCAGGACCGGTTTCGCAAAGCGACGGTGTCCGGCGATACCCTCGCCATGGTGCTTGAAAACAATCGTTTTCACGAAATTTTCGGCGAGATGTCTGGCAACGCCTATCTTCAGCCAAGCCTCGGCCGCCTGTTGATCGACCATGCGCGGATCGGCCATACCTTCTTCCATCCGACGAATGACGACATGCGTCAACGGCTTCAGCTCGCCGTCGAGCATCACGACGCGTTCATCGCAGCGATTGCCCGACATGATGAAGAGGCCGTCGTGCATCTTGTCTTCGAGCATTGGGATTTGTCGCGCGAGAATATGGAAATGTTCATTGCACCACAGGGTATGAAGGCGGACGCCCTTGTGGAGGGAGGGCCTTTGCTCGCGACCTGAACAAGGGTACCGCTTGCCCAGCGTTGCGATTGACAAATCCGTCCGACGCGGCATTGCCGATCTTCATAAAGCAAGCAGGCCTTGAGGCCTCGGATTTCGTAAAACCAGCGAAGTCAACATTTGGCGCGGACAGCGAATTCGTCGCCGCCCATGTTCCTCAAGCCGCCCATCCCGGATGTCCGCGTAACACGCGCCGCGCTGTCACACGGACAATGGCGAACAGGGCTGCCGGCGCCTGCAGCCGCGCAATTCGCTAGATTCACCCTCCAAACGCTCAACGAAGCCGTCAGCCTTGCCTCTACGGTTCCGGTCGATTTGACCGGGATTTTGCATGCCTCCAGTTTCTTGTACAATTACGGTATAACAAATGTGTACATAGATTATACAAATTCCTTGACTCGCTTTTGGCATCATGCAAAGTTCCGCTCATCACATCGGAGCGAGCGCGGGAGGAAGCGATGAAGGGTGGCAAGAACGCTCTCTACGACGATCTCAAGCGCCAGATTCTGACGATGGAGCTCGATCCGGACGAGGACTTGGACGAGGCGAGCCTCAGCGAGCGGTACGGGCTTTCACGCACGCCGGTGCGGGAGATCTTTCGCCGTCTCGAGGGCGAAGGCTATGTCGACATCCGAGCGAACCGTGGCGCACGGGTCGTGCCGATGAATCATCAGACCATGCGGCATTTCTTCCTGGTGGCGCCGTTGGTTTATTCCGCGATCGGTCGTCTCGCTGCGCAGAATTTCAAATCCAAGCAGCTTGTCGATCTCAAGAATACCCAGGAGCGATTCCGGTCGGCGAGCGTATCGGGTGACGCCGAGGCCATGGTGCTCGAAAACAACCGTTTCCACGAGATCATCGGCGAGATGTCGGCGAACGCCTATCTGCAGCCGAGCCTCGGTCGCCTGCTGATCGATCATGCCCGCATCGGCCACACGTTCTTCCGGCCGAGGAACGACGATATGCGGCGGCGCCTCCAGCTTGCTGTCGAACATCACGACGGCTTCATCGCAGCGATTGCCGCGCATGACGAGAACACGGTCGTCGATCTGGTTTTCGAGCATTGGGAATTGTCGCGCGAGAACATGGAAGTGTTCATCGCGCCAGAGGGAATGAAGGCGGACGCCCTTGTGGACATCCCCGCCGCATCAATGGAGAAATCGTCTTGAACTTCGAAGGCATTTACACGCCGGCGATCACGCCGCACGGACCGGACGGTCAGATAGACAAGACGGCGTATGCCGCCGTGCTTGAATCCCTCATTGAAGCCAAGGTGCATGGCATCATCGTCGGCGGCTCGACGGGCGAATATTACGCCCAGTCGATGCAGGAGCGCATGGATCTTTCTACCTATGCCAAGCAGGTGATCGGCAACCGCATGCCGCTGATCATCGGCACCGGTGCGATCCGGACCGAGGACTCGGTGGCCTATGCGCAGTCGGCAAAGGAGATCGGCGCGGACGCGATCCTGGTGACCTCGCCGCCCTATGCGCTGCCGACGGAGAAGGAAAACGCCATCCACGCGCTCACGATCGACCGCGCGGCCAACCTGCCGATCATGCTCTACAACTATCCGGCCCGCATGGGCGTGATGATGGGCGACGAATATTTCTCCCGTGTCGGCAAATCCAGGAATGTCCGTGCGATCAAGGAAAGCTCCGGCGAGATGGCCAATGTCCATCTGCTGGCCCGCAAGTTCCCGCATATCGCGCTGTCCTGCGGCTGGGACGACCAGGCGCTGGAATTCTTCGCCTGGGGTGCCAAGAGCTGGGTTTGCGCCGGCTCCAACTTCCTGCCGCGCGAGCATGTCGCCCTCTACGAAGCCTGCGTGCTGGAAAAGAACTTCGACAAGGGCCGCGCCATCATGATGGCGATGCTGCCGCTGATGGATTTCCTCGAATGCGGCAAGTTCGTGCAGTCGATCAAGCACGGCTGCGAGATCATCGGCCTCAAGGCTGGCCCGGTGCGCGCGCCGCTGCGCGGAATGACCTCCGAAGAAAAAAGAACCCTCGAGACTGTCGTCGCCACTTTGAAGCGCACGGTCGCCCAGATCACGTCGGGAGCCAACCATGCATGAACCTTTGACATCAGCCGAATACAAGGCAATCGCCAAGGACCTCCAACTGCCCGCCAATGCCTTTATCGATGGCGCGTTCCGTCCGGCCAAGTCGGGCAAGACCTTTAAGACCACCAATCCGGCAACGGRCGAGCTCCTCGCCGAGATCGCGGCTTGCGACGCAAGCGATGTCGATTATGCCGTCGAAAAGGCCCGTGACGCCTTCGAAGATGGCCGCTGGCGGCAGCTGACGCCGGGCGATCGGAAAACCACGCTGCTCAAGTTCGCCAAGCTTCTTGAAGAAAACCGCCACGAACTCGCGGTCATGGAGAGCCTCGACAGCGGCAAGCCGGTCCGCGAATGCCAGACGGTCGACGTTCCCGACACGATCCACACGATCCGCTGGCATGCCGAGCTGATCGACAAGCTCTATGACAACACCAACTCCGTTGGCCCCAACGCGCTGGCAATGGTTGTTCGCGAGCCGATCGGCGTGGTCGCCTGCGTGCTGCCGTGGAACTTCCCGCTCCTGATGCTTGCCTGGAAAATCGCTCCGGCCCTTGCCGCCGGTTGCTCCGTTGTCGTCAAGCCTGCCCAGGAAACCACGTTGACGACGCTTCGTGTCGCCGAACTGGCGCTTGAGGCCGGCATTCCGGCGGGCGTGTTCAACGTCGTCACCGGCAGCGGCCGAGACGTCGGCGAGCCGATGGGCCTGCATATGGATGTCGACATGGTGGCCTTCACCGGATCGACCCCCACGGGCCGCCGCTTCCTGCATTACTCCGCCGATTCCAACCTCAAGAAGGTCGTTCTGGAATGCGGCGGCAAGAACCCGGCCGTGGTTCTCCAGGACGCCGAAGATCTCGATCTTGTTGCCGAACAGGTGGTCAACGGCGCGTTCTGGAACATGGGCGAGAACTGCAGCGCGTCGTCGCGCCTCATCGTTCACGCCAGCATCAAGGACGAACTGCTCAAGCGTATCGGTGCCTATATGCGCGAATGGAAGACGGGCGATCCGCTTGATCCGGAAAACCGCATCGGCGCGCTGGTCAGCAAGAGCCACTACGAGAAGGTCAGGTCCTTCCTTGACGATGTCAAAACCGAGAACCTGACGATTGCCCATGGCGGCGAAACCCGCGATGGCGTCTTCATCGAGCCGACGGTCGTCGAAGGCGTCACGCCGTCGAGCCGCCTGTTCAAGGAAGAAATTTTCGGGCCGATCCTGTCGGTGACGACGTTCGAGAGCCTCGCCGAGGCGGTCGCGCTGGCCAATGACACGAATTACGGCCTGACGGCTTCCGTCTATACAGGCAGCCTGCGCAACGCGGTCCGCATCTCGCGCGACATCCGTGCGGGTCTGGTCACGGTCAACTGCTTCGGCGAGGGCGACGCATCGACGCCGTTCGGCGGCTACAAGGAGTCTGGTTTCGGCGGCCGCGACAAGTCGATCTTCGCTCACGACAATTATTGCGAACTGAAGACGATCTGGATCGACGTCTCCGAGCGCTCCGTGGACGAGACGGTCAGATGAAAGCGGTGTCCGTCAAGCGTCTGCCGGCTGAAAATGGGCGATCGGGCTGGGAGGCGATCAGCAACCGGTCGTTCCCTGTCCGGAGCCTGGAAGGCAACGTGACCGCGGATTGGCTGATCATCGGTGCGGGCTTTGCCGGCCTCTCGGCGGCCCGCCGCCTGCTGCAGCTTCGCCCGGATGAGAAGATCGTCATCCTGGAGGCACGGGACGTGGCCGTGAGCACGGCCGGGCGGAATTCCGGCTTCATGATCGACGTCCCGCACAACCTCTCGTCAAGCGAATATGTGAGCGGCAGTGCGGACGCGACGAAACTGGAAATGGCGCAGAACCGCTTCGCAATCGGTTTCGCGGCGGAAGCGGCGGCCGAGTATGGAATGTCGAAAGAGACGTTCGACCGCTCCGGCAAGATCAATGCCGCGGCCTCGGCGCGCGGGCTGAAGCTGAACCAAAGCTTCGGTGCATCGCTGGCGGCCAATGGCGAAGCCCACACCTTCCTCGACCAGGCGCAGATGCGGGAGTTGAGCGGGTCGGATTATTACCTCGGCGGGCTCTATACGCCTGGCGCGGTCCTGATCCAGCCGGCTGACTATATCCGCGACTTCGCGGGCGGACTGTCGGGGAAGGTGGCCCTGTTCGAGCGCTCGCCCGTCACGTCGCTAAAACGTGAGGGCGGAACCTGGACCGCGGTCACGCCGCAGGGCACCGTCGTTGCGCCCAAGGTGATCGTCGGTGTCAACGGCCACATCGAGGATTTCGGTTACTACAAAGGCCGGCTGATGCACATCATGGCCTATGCCTCGATGACCGCAGCCTTTCCCGCGGAGGACTTCGGCCGCAAGGTTTCCGGCAAAGACAGATGGGCGCTGCTTCCCGCCGACGCCATGGGTGCGACGGTGAGGAAGATCACCTCCGGCGGCCAATCGCGCATCGCGATCCGCACGCGGTACACCTACGAAACCTCCGTGACCGTCAGAGAGCAGCGCGTCAAGAAGATGGCTGACGAGCATCGCCGATCCCTCGACGTGCGGTTTCCGGGCCTGAAGGACGTGCCGCTCGAATATAGCTGGACGGGCCGACTTTGCCTCAGCCGCAACCATGTGCCGGCCTTTGGCGAGATCGAGGATGGCCTGTACTCGGCCTGCTGCGAGAACGGGCTTGGAACAGTCAAGAGCACTTATGCGGGCGTCATGGCCGCCGAACTGGCGACCGGGACCACATCCCGGCAACTCGAAGAATTCATGGATCACCCGGAACCGTCCAGGCTGCCGCCGGAGCCTTTCGCCTGGCTCGGCATCAATTCGGTGATCCGTTTGCAGGAATTGCGTGCAGGCCGAGAGGGATAAACCCTGGCCACGCAATGTGGAGATCAAGCGATCGCAAGGTCTTCAATAATAATGGGAAAAAAACTAGGAGTGAATGTAATGAAGACTTTGTGGAAAGCGCTCTGCGCGGCCGCAATGGTGGGGATGACCATGGTCTCTCCCGCCCGTGCGGAAGACAAGACGATCACCGTGGGCACGATGTCCTGGGAAGATCTGACCCCGATCACCGGCATCACCAAGAAAGTGCTCGAAGATGCCGGCTATACCGTCAAGGTTGTGCCGTTCTCTGAATGGGGCATCGCTTATGCTGCCCTCGGCAAGGGCGACATCCAGATCCTGGCGTCGCAGACCGACTACGTCGCCCAGGACTATTGGGACAAGAGCAAAAAGCGGCTTGAAAAGATCTCGCCCGTTTCGCATGGCTTGTACCAGGCGATTGCCGTGCCGAACTACGTCACCATCGACTCGACGGACCAGCTCAACGACAATGCCGACAAGTTCGGCGGCAAGATCGTCGGCATCGAGCCGGGTTCGGGCCTGATGCGCGACGCTGCCAATGCCGTCAAGGCATATGGTCTCAAGCTCCAGCTTCTGGAAGGCAGCACCGCGGCGATGACCGCTGCACTCAAGTCGGCCATCGACCGCAAGGAATGGATTGCCGTCACGATCTGGGAACCGTCGTGGATGATGCAGAAATATCCTGTCAAGTTCCTCAAAGATCCGAAGGGCATCTTCCCGCCGCCGCAGAGCTATTACTGGATCGGCAAGAAGGGCTTCTCGGAGAAACATCCGCATGCCCGTGAAGTCATCGCCAGCGTCTACGTGCCGCTCGCCGACATCACTGCGATCAACGGTGCCGTCAGCGATGGCAAGTCCATGGATCAGGCCGTTGCTGACTGGATCGGTGCCCACGCCGATCTGATCAAGCGCTGGGAAAACATCAAGGGCGAATGAAGCGAAAGCATCTCCGGCCGAACGGAATCGCCTGAGATGCTACCTCTTTGTTTTTATGCACTTTTGCTGGAATTCTCTAGCCGCGGGCCGCCACCCATGGCGGCCCGCATCTATCTTGACGGCAACAGGCCTGCTTAAGACAGGCCAGTGGGGAACGCCATGAACACCGCAATGAATAATGCCAACGAAGTGTTGGTCGATTGTCAGAATGTCTGGAAGATTTTCGGCTCGCGCGCGCCGGCAGCCATCAAGGCGGTCGCCGAGCGGGGCCTTTCCAAGAAGCAGGTGCTCCAGGAATTCAACTGCGTCGTGGGTGTCTCCGACGCGAGCATTCAGGTGCACCGTGGCGAAATCTTCTGCATCATGGGCCTTTCCGGCAGCGGCAAGTCGACGCTGATCCGGCTGCTCAACCGCCTGATCGAGCCGAGCCTCGGTAAGATCACGGTGAAGGGCAGGGAGATCGCCAAGCTCAATGCGGCGCAACTGCGCGACATGCGCGCCCGCAATATCGGCATGGTGTTCCAGAGCGTCGCCCTTCTGCCGCACCGGACCGTGCTGGAAAATGCCGGCTTCGGACTGGAAGTCCGTGGCGTTGCGAAAGAGGAACGCAACAAAACAGCACGCGCCGCACTCGAAAAGGTCGGCCTCGCCGACTGGACGGCACGCTACCCCTCCGAACTCTCGGGTGGCATGCAGCAGCGCGTCGGTCTCGCCCGCGCACTCGCCGCCGATCCGGAAATCATTCTCATGGACGAGCCGTTCAGCGCGCTCGATCCGCTGATCCGCCGCCAGCTCCAGGACGAGTTCCGGCAGCTGACGAAATCGCTCGGCAAGTCCGCTGTGTTCATTACCCATGACCTGGAGGAAGCCATCCGTATCGGCGACCGCATCGCCATCATGAAGGACGGTGTGATCGTCCAGGTCGGCACGGCTGAAGAGATCGTCACCAAGCCGGCGGATGATTATGTCTCCGATTTCGTCGCGGGTATCTCCCGTATCCATCTGGTCAAGGCGCATTCGGTGATGCGGCCGGTCGCCGAGTTCAAATCCGCCCAACCGACTTGCGATGTCGACACATTGCTCAAGACGTCGCCCGAAGCCGACATCGGCGCATTGATCGATCTGACGATGAAATCGGACCGGGATGCCGTCGCAGTCGTCGAGAACGGCGTGATCGTCGGCGTTGTTACAACCCGGGGCTTGCTCCGYGGCGTCGCTGGCGCGCCGGCCGCAGAGCTCGTTGCGGCGTAGCGGGAGGCGGATATGGATATCTCGGTTATTGCGGATACATTCGACGGCTGGACGGACGATGCGCTCGGCTGGATCACCGACAACTACGACTGGATCTTCGATCCCCTGCGGGCGGCGCTCGATGGAACCTATAACGGCGTTCTCTGGCTGCTCCAGCAGCCGCCTTTCTATGTCGTCGCCGTCATCTTCGCGCTGCTCGGTTGGCGATTGATCAATGTCTGGGCAGGTTTGCTTGCAGCGCTGGCTCTGGTGTTCTGCTCGATCATGGGGCTCTGGGACCAGACCATGAGCACGCTCGCTCTGGTGGTCACCGCGACGATCCTGGCGCTCGTCGTCGGCATTCCGATCGGCATCATTGCCGGTTTCGTCACATGGTTCGACAGGTTCCTGCAGCCGATCCTCGATCTCATCCAGACCCTGCCGCCCTATATCTATCTTCTTCCGGCGATTGCGCTGCTTGGTACCGGCCCGGCGACCGCGCTCGTCGCCACCTTCATCGTCGCCATGCCCCCGGCGATCCGGCTGACGGCGCTCGGCATTCGCATGACGCCGCATCCGTTCATCGAACTGGGGCAGGCGAGTGGCCTGACATCCTGGCAGATGTTCACCAAGATCAGGCTGCCCTTTGCGATCCCGAGCGTCATGGCCGGCATCAACCAGAGCCTGATGATGGCTTTCGGCATGGTCGTGATCGCCGGCATCGTCGGTTCAGGCGGCCTCGGCGAAACCATCTATGGCGCTATCCGCACGCTCGACATCGCCACCTCCATCAATGCGGCGATCGCCATCGTCATCCTCACAATGGTGCTCGACCGCCTGACCCAAAGTGCGGCGCGGCGCACGGAAGGACGTGCAAAATGACCCTCGGATCCCTCAGCTTCTCGCCGGGCGCATTCCTGGCTCCCGCCGTCGACTGGCTCAACACCAACTTCCATCCTTTCTTCGAAGGCGTGACGAAGGTTGTCGAAGCCGTTCTCGGTGCGATCGAGGCGGTATTACTCTATCTGCCGCCCTATGCAGTGATCGTCATCGCCGTGCTTCTCGCCGGCTTCTTCATCAACATCCGTGTTGCGGTCGTCACAGCGGTCGCGCTGGCATTCTGCTTCCTCGCCGGCTTCTGGCAAGCCTCGATGCAGACGCTTGCGCTTGTCACGGTCGCCGTGACTATCTCCGTGTCGATCGCGTTTCCGCTCGGCATCCTTGCCGCCCGGCGCAAGCGGGTCGAAAACATCATCCGCCCGATTCTCGACATCATGCAGACCGTGCCGCCATGGGTCTATCTCATTCCGGCGGTGATGATCTTCAGCCTCGGCCGCGTCCCGGCCATCATCGCCACCATCGTCTATGGCGTGCCGCCGATGCTGCGACTGACGACGCTTGCCTTCAACCAAGTGCCGAAGGACCTGCTCGAACTTGGCCAGGCGACCGGAGCCTCGCCGCGCGCGATCCTGTTCAAGATCGAAATCCCTTCTGCGACACCGACGCTTCTGGTCGGCCTCAATCAGTGCATTCTGCTCTCGCTTGCCATGGTGGTGCTTGCTGGGCTCGTCGGCGCCGGTGGGCTTGGTGCCGAAGTGACGCGCGGTCTGACCCGCATGGAAATGGGCCTCGGGCTGCGAGCCGGGCTGGCGATCGTCGCCGTCGCCATCCTGCTGGATAGACTGTCCAAGGGTGCGCTGCAGGGCCGTCGGTCCTTGCAGTCGAAGACCGCGTAGCGGAAGGACTATCCCATGCGTCGTAGCTTCTTCTGCATCGACTCCCATACCTGCGGCAATCCGGTACGGCTTGTCGCAGGCGGCGGGCCCTTGCTGCCGCATTTGCCGATCGCCGAGCGCCGCGAAATCTTCGTGCGCGACCACGATTGGATCCGGCAGGCGCTAATGTTCGAGCCGCGCGGCCACGATGTCATGTCCGGCGCGATCCTCTATCCCGCTTATCGGGAGGATTGCGACTTCGCGGTGATCTTCATCGAGGTGAGCGGTTGTCTGCCGATGTGCGGGGCCGGAACGATCGGCCTCGTCACAGCCGCGATCGAAGAGGGACTGGTGACACCGCGCGTGCCGGGCAGGCTTTCGATCGAGACGCCTGCGGGGCGCGTCGACATCCAATATGACAGGCCGGGCGAGTTCGTCGAATCTGTCCGTATCTTCAACGTTGCGAGCTACCTGCATGCAGCCGATGTCGCTGTGCATGTGCCCGGGCTGGGAGAGCTTGTGGTCGACATCTCCTATGGTGGCAATTACTATGCGGTCGTCGAGCCGCAGAAGAATTGGTCCGGTCTGGATGGCATGTCGGCGAGCAACGTGGTCGATCTCAGTCGCAGGCTGCGCGATGCATTGGCTTCGATCTGCGATCCTGTCCATCCGGAAGATGGCAGGATCTCGGGCGTTCATCATGCGCTCTGGTGCGACATGCCCACGAGCGGCAATGCCGATGGCCGTGGCGCAGTGTTTTACGGCGACAAGGCGATTGACCGTTCGCCAGGCGGCACGGGAACTTCGGCGCGCATGGCGCAGCTGCATGGCAAGGGGCGGCTGAAGGTCGGCGACACCTTCCGGCAGGAAAGCCTGATCGGCACGGTGTTCGCAGGACGGATCGAAGCCGAGACCGCGATCGGTCCGTTCGCGGGCATCAAGCCGAGTGTGGGCGGTTGGGCGCGGATCATCGGCCACAACACGATCTTCGTCGACGACCGCGATCCGCTGGCGCATGGATTCCAGATCAAATGAGGGCGATGGCATGACAGAACTGGGAAGGGTTGGAATTGTCGGAGGTGCGGGCTGGCTGGGTTCGGCGATCGCCAAGGCGCTTGTCAGTTCCGGCAGCGTTGCTGGCCCGGACCTGACATGCTCCTATCGCAGCCGCAAGCCGGATTTCCACTGCGTCTGGACCGCCGACAATCAGGAACTCGTCGACCGGTCGGACATCGTCATCCTGTCCGTTCGGCCGGATGACTGGAAATCGGTGGAAATCGATGCCGGCGATAGGCTGGTCGTCTCCGTGATGGCGGGTGTAAGCGCCGATGACATCAAGGCGCGGGTTCATTCCGCCCGTGTCGGCCGGGCGCTGCCGAATGCCGCCGCGGAGATCGGCTTTTCCTATACGCCGTTCTTCCTGTCGTCCACAGATCCGGCCGATGCTGCGCTTGTCGGCGCCTTGTTCGAGAGCTGCGGCATGGTCGACGTGGTGCCGACCGAGGATCAGATCGACTATCTGACCGGGATGTCCGGCTCAGGTGCCGCCTTTCCCGCGCTTCTTGCCGCGGCGATGATGGACGACGCAATCGGGCGGGGTGTCGCGCCGGAGGTGGCCCGAAGGGCCGCCCAGCAGGTGATCATCGGGGCAGGGCGGCTGCAGGAGCAGGACCGGATGTCGCCGAGCGAAACGGTCAAGGCGTTTGTTGACTACCGTGGCACCACGGCGGCTGGCATCATCGGCATGCGCCAGCATGGATTTGATGCTATCGTCAGCGCAGGACTAGAGGCTGCCTATCGAAAAGCTCAGGCTCTTTCGAGAAAATGATATTCAGGAGGTTGCCATGAAATCGAAAGACGAKGGAGCCGCAGGCCGCCTCAAAGTCGGCTTCGTCCTTGCCCGCTCCTTCACCTTGTCGGCCTTTGCCCTGTTCGTCGACACTCTGCGCCTTGCGAGCGACGAGCAGGATCGGTCCGGAAGGGTGCGTGCCGACTGGCAGGTCCTCGGCAGTACCCGGCATCTCATCGCGTCCAGCTGCGGCGTCCAGGTCGCCCCGACATCCGACTTCGGCGACCCGGCCAGTTACGACTATATCGTCGTGGTCGGCGGACTGCTCAAATGCGAAAACCCGATCGACACCGAGACGAAGAATTTCCTCAAGAAGGCGGCCGCGGCCAAGGTGCCCCTGCTTGGCGTCTGCACCGGAACCTTCGTGCTTGCCGAGGCCGGACTGATGAAAGGCCATGAGGTCTGCGTCAGCTGGCTGCATTTCCAGGAGTTCCGCGAGCGCTTCCCGGAGCTGAAGGTCCGTTCGGACCGGCTGTTCAATCTGGATCCCCAGCGCGGATCATGCGCCGGCGGCAGCAGCGCCGCCGACCTGGCTGCCTATATCGTTCGCCACCACATCAGCAAGGAGGCGGAACGGAACGCCCTGGAAGTGCTGCAGATCGACAAGGCACGCTCGCATCTCGACGTGCAGCCGCGCAAACCCTTGTCGCTCGATTTCAAGGACCCACGCCTGAAGGCTGCCCTGATCATCATGGAGCAGCACACCGAAGATGTGATATCGGTGCAGCAGCTTGCCGACGCCGTCGGCGTGTCGAGACGGCAACTCGAACGGCTGTTCTCATCCAAGACGAACACCTCGCCTGCCGCGATCTACAAGATGGTCCGGCTGGAGCGGGCGAAAACACTCGTGACCCATACGAAGGCGCCGTTGATCGAAATCGCCGTCGAAGTCGGATTCGAGAGCGCCAGCCACTTCGCTCGGGTTTTCCGCAAGACCTATGGCCAAAGCCCGACACGATTGCGGGCGGAACTGGCGAATGCGGCGTCTTTCTAGCCGTTCATTCGAGCCGATCACGCGGATGGCGTATCAAAGTCTGGCTCAGGCGAGGACTGCATCTCGTTCGTCCGCGACCTGCCATGACTTGCGCCCCGTCAAAAAATCCTGGACCTTGTCCCGTGGCATCGGCCTGCTGAAGAAGTAACCCTGCAAAGTGGTGCAGCCCTGCTCGAGCAGGCAATGTGCCTGGCGAAAATGCTCCACGCCTTCAGCCGTGACCTTCAGATCGAGCTTACGCGCGAGGCCGAGCACCAGTTCCACGATCGCCAGGCTGGAGGCATCCTGGAGCATCGTGTCGATGAAGCTCTTGTCGATCTTGATGATGTCGACAGGCAGACTGCGCAGATGTGTGAGCGATGCAAAGCCGGTGCCGAAATCGTCCAGCGCCACCTGAACGCCGCGCTTGCGCAAACGCTGCARCGTGCTGGCGACCGTCTCTTCGACGCCTTGCATGAACACGGTTTCGGTCACCTCGATGATCAGCCTGTCGAGCGGGATGCCCTTCGCGCCGAACGCGGCAGTGATGCGGCTCTCCAGATCGCCGCGCACGAAATCCGCCGCACTGACATTGAGACTGATGCGCACGCCCGAAAGGCCCTGATCCGTCCAGGCTCTGAGGTCTGATGCGATGTGCGTGACCATGAGGGAGGTCACCCGATGGCTCAGATGCGGATCCTCCAGGGCTTCATGGAACTCTCCCGCAGAAACCACGGAGCCGTCCTCGCGCCGCATGCGAACCAAGGCCTCGAAGCCGCACACTTGCCCATTCGCGCTATCAACGATCGGCTGATAGTAAGGGAACAGGCGATCTTGCGTCAGCGCCCGCTCGACTTCCCTGATCTTTTCGATCCGAGTGGAAATCCGCGTGCGCAGTCTGGGCTCGAATTCGACATAGCTGCCGGGCCGCGTCTCCTTGGCGTGATAGAGCGCGAAGTCTGCATTCTGCGCCAGTGCCGCGGCATCCATGCCGGCCTCGAACAGGGCACCTCCGGCTGTGACCTTCGGCATGATGGTGGAGCCATCGACATGAAGCGGCTGCGCGACAAACTCGATCAGGCTGCGCGCCAGCCCCGCCATCCGCCGTGAACTGGCATTGCCTTCGATCAAGACCGCAAATTCGTCGCCACCCAGGCGGAAAGCCTTGCCGCGCTGACCGATCCGGTCGGACAGCCTTGCCGCAATTTCCTTGAGCAGGGTATCGCCGAGCGCATGACCGAGCGTGTCGTTGATCTGCTTGAGGTGATCGACATCGATGAGCAGCAGCCCCACTGTCGAGGCGGGTTCCTGGGTCGCAATGCGGAGCTCGGAAATATAGGCCGCGCGGTTTCCAAGTCCTGTCAGGCTGTCGGTATTGGCGGCCTTGAGGAGCTGGCGCTCATGACGCACGCGCTCCGACACGTCCTGGACGATACCGAAGAGCCGCCGCGGTTGACCGTCGACCCTCTCTATATCGCTGACGATGTGGACCCACCGGTCTTCGCCCTCCGGGGTGATGATCCGGTATTCCTGGTCGATGCCCACGTCGGCGCCGGTGAGCACGTTTTGGATTCTGGCCCGCATGCTTTCGCGCGATTCAGGCGCATAGCAACCGATCACGACGTCTGCTGTCAATGGCTGGCCAACCGGCAGTCCCACGGTCCGGTAGATCTGATCCGACCAGACGAGGGCGCCGGTTTGCACATCCATTTCGAAACCGCCAACCTTGGCAGATCGCTCGGTCTGTTCGAAACGTGCCTGTTTGAGTTCAAGCTCGCGGCGCTGCTCACGCAACAGCGTTGTCTGTCTCTGCTCTCGGATCAAGCCGACAGCGACGGTTGCCAGCTGTTCCAGCTTCGCGCGCTCCGGGTCGCCAAACCGCCGCGGCTTCGTGTCCACCACGCAAAGAGTGCCATAGCATATGCCGCCTTCGGTCAGCGGCACGCCGGCGTAGAACTTCAACCCGGCAGGTCCCGACACATAGGCGTTCTCGGCAAATCTCGGATCGAGCCTTGCATCTCGAACGATCAGGGCGGATGTCGTTTCCACGACGTGGCGGCAGAAGGAATCACTGCGAGGCGCCTCATCAGAGGCGACGCCCGCCTTGGCCTTGAACCAGATACGATCACTGTCGACCAGGGATACGAGCGCGATCGGACAATCGAAAATAGAGCGAGCGAGCTCGACGATCGAGTCGAACTCCACCGATGCCGGCGTGTCCAGAATGCTTGTTTCGTGCAGCGCCCTTATTCTGACGGATTCATCAATCGGCATTGATCTTTGTCGTGTTGGCTCTCGGCGGAGTAGCTGGCCTCATCCATCATGGATCAAGTGACCGGATCGACCATCGTCCGGCGGCGTGGATCAGAACTCTTCCCAGGTGTCAGCCGGCGCCGTCGCGGCATTTCCGACTGCGCGGCGGACAGGCTGAGAACGATGCGCAGCGGCGGGCGCCTTGGCGGGCATCAGGCTCTGCCTGACTTGCGCCGGCTGCCTTTGCCGGCCGGTCTCGACACCGCCGCCGAACTTGAATTGGCCGAGCAATTCGAACAGCGCATGGGCTTCTCCGGCAAGCCCGTGGCTGGCCGCGGTGGTTTCTTCGACCATCGCGGCGTTCTGCTGCGTGCCCTGGTCGATGGTGTTCACGGCGTTGTTGATGTCTTTCAGGCCGGTCGACTGCTCGCGGGAGGCTTCGACAATCGCGGTCACGTTGATGTTGATCTCCTGCACCTGCTTGACGAYCGTTTCGAGCGCCGTCCCGGTTTCGGCAACCAATGTGACGCCGTGGCGCACATGATCGCCGGACGCATTGATCAGGGACTTGATCTCCTTGGCGGCCTTGGCGGATCGCTGGGCCAGTTCGCGGACTTCCTGCGCCACCACGGCGAAGCCCTTGCCGGCCTCGCCCGCACGCGCTGCCTCGACACCGGCATTGAGCGCCAGCAGGTTGGTCTGGAAGGCGATCTCGTCGATCACGCCGATGATGTTGGAAATCTCCTTCGACGATTTCTCGATGCGATCCATTGCCTGAATCGCATCCTGCACGACGACGCCGGAATGCTCGGCATCTCCCTTGGTGCGATGCACGAGCAAGCCGGCCTCTTCGGCCCGCTTGCTGGCATCGGCGACCGTCGTGGTGATTTCCTCGAGTGCCGCCGCGGTTTCCTCGACGGAAGCGGCCTGTTTTTCGGTTCGGCCGGCCAGTTCGTCGGAAGCGGCCTGGATTTGCTTCGAGCCGGCGCTGATGCCTTCGGCGTTGCGGGCAACGGTCAGCATTGCCGCGGCGAGCTTGCCGGCGGCCTGGTTGAAATCGGTCCGCAGGCGTTCCAGGACCGGAATGAATGGCTTGTCGATGTACTGCGCAAGCTCGCCTTCGGCGAGTTTGTTGAGGGCGCCTGCGAGCTGCGCGACATTCTCGACCCGGTGCGTCACATCCGTGGCGAATTTGACCACCTTGATCACCTTGCCGTCGGGATCGATGGTCGGGTTATAGGATGCCTGAATATGCACCTGCCGGCCGCCCTTGCCGATGCGCAGGAATTCATCGGCGATGAACTCTCCGGCGGCGAGCTTTTGCCAGAAGATCTTATAGTCGCTGCTCGCGGCGAAAGCCGGGTCGCAAAACATCGAGTGATGTTTGCCGACGATCTCCTCGAGCCGATAGCCCAGCGCCTTGCAGAAGTTGTCGTTGGCGGTGATGATATTTCCGGTCGGGGTGAATTCGATGACCGCCTGCGCGCGCGACAGTGCATTCAGCTTGGCCGCGTCTTCAACCGCCTTCAGCTTGCTGGCGGTGATATCAGTGGCGATTTTGACGACCTTATAGGGCTTGCCGCGCCGGAAGACCGGATTGTAGGACGCCTCGATCCAGATCTCGCGCCCGCCTTTGCCGATGCGCTTATATTGCCGCCGATCGAACTTTCCCTCGCCGAGATGTTTCCAGAACTCCTTGTAACCGGCGGAGGCGGCTTCTGCCGGATCGACAAAAATGCTGTGATGCTTGCCGACGATCTCCTGCAGGCCGTATCCGAGCGCCTTGCAGAAATTCTCGTTGGCCGTGAGAATCTTGCCGTCAAGATCGAATTCGATCATCGCCGCGGATTTGGACAGCGCTTCGAGCACGGTGGATGCATCTGAACCGAGACCGCGAAAGAGAAGGGACATGCACGCTCCTGAAGTCGGAATAACGGTCGGCCTGACACACATGCCGATGAATATCGTAACTATATGATTAACTGCTTAATAAGGATTTAAGGTTCTCCATGAAATAGGCGTCGAATCCAACGACTTGTCAGAGAGCCACCGGCGCGGCGGACACCGCAAGAATGGATCGGAAAACTGCATGGCGGCCGGCTTGCCCATGCGGAAACGGTTTCCGCCAGCTTTCAGATCGGCAATTCGGTAGAGAATTTCAGTTCGCGCAGCACGAAGCTCGACACCACCGTGCGCACATGCGGGTTGCGCATGATGTAGCGGGTCATGAACGCCTCGTAGCTTTCCACGTCTCTCGTGCGGATCTTGAGCATGTAGTCGAAGGTGCCGGACAAGGCGTAGCACTCCATGATCTCGGGCCTCTCGCGCACCACCGTGGCAAGAGACGCCACCGCTTCTTCGTGGTGATCCTCCAGCGTGACATGGGCGATGACGCAGAGTTTGAGATCGAGTTTTGCGGGATCGAGCAGCGTCACACGCTTGCGGATGACGCCATCCGCCTCCAGATCCTGGAGCTTCCGCCAGGCGGAACTTTGCGATACGCCGGCTTTCTCCGACAATTCTGCCAGTGACAGGCCGCTATCGGCCTGGACGAGTTGGAGAAGCTTGCGCTGGAAATTCCCAGTTTCTTTCATTTGTGGCACCGTTTCCGAGAATGTTTGCCATCACGGCATCGATAGTCAGCATAAAAGAAAAGAATATCCTGTAAATCTGGATCATAATTGCAGGCTGAAGATAGTGCTCAGGAGGATCGGCCGATGCCCAAGGAAAGCAGCTACACAGCCAAATTGCCCGGTCCGGATGGCCTATACGACTATACGGCTGAAGAGGATGCGATCTGGGGCGAACTCTACGAGCGCCAGATGACGCTGCTGGCCGGCATGGCCTGCCGCGAATATCTCGATGGCGTCAAAACCCTGGGGCTGAGGCCGGACAAGGTTCCCCAGCTTCTGGATGTCAACCGGCGTCTCAACGAGACCACCGGCTTCGGCGTCGAGGGCGTCCCGGCGCTGATCCCGCCGTCGCGCTTCTACGAACTCTTGTCGCAAGGCAAATTCCCGCTCGCAACCTTCCTGCGCCGGCGCGAACATATCGATTATATCGAAGAGCCGGACCTGTTCCACGAGGTGTTCGGCCATTGCCCGCTGCTGACCAACCAGAGCTATGCCAATTTCGTCCGGCATTTCGGCGAAACAGCAGTGCGCCTCGGCAAAGGCTATTCCTGGCACCTGTTCCGCATTTTCTGGTTCACCGTGGAATTCGGCCTGATCAACACGCCTGAGGGGCGCCGCTGCTACGGCGCCGGCATCGTGTCGTCGCCCAGTGAAGCGAAGGCGGCCATGGTGGAGCAGGCGTGTGAATTCCGGCCGTTTGATCTCTTGAGCATTCTGAGGACGCCCTACCGGATCGATATCGTGCAGCCGATCTACTATGTCATCGATAGTTTTGCCGAGCTCGAAGCCGTCATCGAGCAGGACATTGGCAGCCTGATCCTGAAGGCGAAGGCGCTGGGCGATTTTGCGCCGGCTTTCGACGCAAAGGCGTCGTGACGCTTGGCGGGGAGGGTATCCCTGTGGAGTGGGCGGTTGCGCGGCTGCGATGAAACCGCGCCGGCGTCGTCGTATCCGGTTTCGTCTCGCTTGGACATGCGGGTGTCCCGAAGCGATGATGGTCCGGAGTGAGCGAAATAGTCGATTTTCCTGAGAGACCGACATGGAATCGAGAGCGCAGCCGRGAGTGGCATCGCGTCGCTCTCGACGAATTTGTTCAGGGCGATGATCTGTCTGGTTGTCTTTATCTGTTTCATCGGCTTAGTTTTCTAACCATCCCCATGATATTGATGCACACATGCTTTGCCTTAAGCATCTGATGGCCTGAAGAAATATTGTTTCAGCAAGGATTTCTTTTGGCGGTGACCGGAGACATCTATGCCAAGTCCCAGTCAGTTGCTTCTTCCCGGAACGACCTCTCCGACTCTTCCAGAAACATCTATGGCTCGCTCAAAACCTCTCCGCTAACTGCCCGTCAATTCTCGCTAATCCGTTATTAATCGGGAAAAACACAGCATGCTGTAATATTTTGGTACGGCGTTCTCGATATTTTTTGCTCATTATCAATTTTATTCGTTGATTCAAAGAATAAGTGGAGAAATTTGACAGTTTAGTTGGATGGAGTTAGTAAATTGAGTCTTAAGTCCATTCATGAGGGCCGTCCGTGCGTCGAAGATCCTTAGTCGATCTCGCAATTCTATGCGGAGAAGCAATCAGAAACATGCCTTCACGCTCGATCAGAGCGACTTGAGCCCGATCAACCATCCGGAGGAGCGGCACTTCATGTGCCGGGGGTGGGATATGCAACGGGACCGACAATAACGTCAGAGACGAACGCTTATGTCGTTCGCCAGAGGATTAACGGGAGGAAATTGGCAATGGCGACGAAGATCACCGGCACGAGCACGCAGGAACTCACCGAAACCGATGCCCCGCAGAGCACCGGCGGCAAGCTCAGCAGTTCGGTCAACTTCGTTGCACAGACCAATGTCAATGGCAGCAATGCTTATGGCAAGTTCACCATCCTGGCCGATGGTACATGGACTTACGCGATGACGGGTGCGCATAACGAGTTCCAGGGTGGCAAGGATTACACCGACAGCATCACGGTGAAGACCGCCGACGGCACCACCAAGGTGCTGAACGTCACCATCCACGGCACCAATGACGCGGCTGTGATCAGTGGCACGACCACGCAGACGCTCACCGAAACCGATGCTGCACAGAGCACCGGCGGCAAGCTCAACGCCACTGATGTCGACAGCTCTGCCGCTTTCGTCGCGCAGAACAATGTCAATGGCAGCAATGGCTATGGCAAGTTCACCATCCAGGCCGACGGCACCTGGACCTATGCCATGACAGGCGCCCAYAATGAGTTCCAGGGCGGCAAGGATTATACCGACAGCATCACGGTGA
>NZ_JBFUFF010000093.1:0-26001 GCF_056403555.1 Rhizobium sp. P2_G2 | reverse complement strand
GTGTTCGCTGGCATGACAATGGATACCAACAAGCTGATCATGCCGTTCAACGAACGCATGCCGGTCCTGTTGCAAAAAGACGAATGGGATCGCTGGCTTCACGGCACGATCCAAGACGTCATTGCATTCCAGTTTCGCAAGCCGATGCCGTCGGAAATGTTCACTATCCTGCACAGCGGCGATCGCTGGCAGAGCGGCATCCCACCGCATGATCGGTATTCCAAGAACCGGAACAGTATGCTTAGCCTGTAGTCGCAAGGACAAACCGTCGAAAGGTTTATCGCATGTGCAATCTCTATACCGTCCGCAAATCGGCCGCCGAGGTGGCTGCACATTTTGGCGTCGCCAATCCGATCCAATCGAACGCCCCCGAGGAAGTCTATCCGGGCACGCCAGGAATGGCTGTACTCGAGCGGGACGGAGCGCGGGTGCTGCAGTCGATGGTTTGGGGTTTCCCGCTGCGGCTAAAGGACATGAAGCCTGAGGCCAAACCGAAGCCGGTCAACAATATCGCTGATCTGACGAAAGGGATGTGGATCGGGCTTGCACGCAAACCTCAATGGCGTTGCCTCATACCCGTTACGCATTTCGCGGAGGCGGAAGGTCCGAAAGGCGCAAAGACACGTACCTGGTTTAGCGTTGCTGGCGAGCCGATTTTCGCCTGGGCAGGACTTTGGTGTGTAAGTGACGAATGGGGACCGGTCTACTCGGGTGCGATGACTGATGCCAACGAGGCAATCGCCCCAGTTCACAATCGCATGCCCGTTCTGCTGCATCGCGATGAGTATGACCTCTGGCTCAATGGGAGCTTCGACGACGCGCTTGCTTTCCAGAAACGCGTCTTCCCTGCGGAATTGATGCAGATGGAAAAGACGAGCGAGCTCTGGGTCAAGAAAAAGTCGCCAGAGCCTGAGGGCTCGCTCCTCCTGTGAGGCAAATTGCAGCCGTCGGTTCTGGTTTTGCGTCGAGCTTCTGACGCGAAACACTGCTGAACAACTTATTCCCGTTGGCCACGTGGGCTGGGTTCACGTCTGGGCGATCAGGTTAGCCAGCCGTGCTGCGGCTGCGGCCGCGTCCGGTTTGGGCAGCAGCGAGCAGGACGGCAAGCCATCAAATTTGCCCGGATGCATATCGCTAAAAACTCTCCTCCTATGCCGCTGTAATCCATACGCGAATCCTCGAATATAGGACCACTCATACAAGTCGAACGACCGTTTCATCCAAATGAGTCGCTTGATGGTTGGTTGACTCCGCCTCTGTTTAAGAACAAAAAGAGAACATACAAGTAGTTCTCTACCGCTGAAAGCCCGGAAGGAGGTGCCATTTCGCATGCGTGACCACGCCGTCAACCCTGTTATCGCCGAGCTGCGCGAACGCATCGAGCGGCTGGAGGGCGGGGTCACGCGTGATCGCGCGGTCCTTCCTTTCGGCATCACTGCGATTGACCGGCGCCTGCCAGGAGGAGGGCTGGCATTGGGGGCGCTGCATGAGGTGGCCGGTGGTGGCAACGGTGCGATCGACGGGGCTGCCTCTGCACTTTTTGCCGCCGCTATCGCCGCACGCACCAAGGGCAAGGTACTCTGGTGCGTGACACGTGCCGATCTTTTCGCGCCGGCGCTGGCGCATGTCGGTTTGCTTCCCGGCCGCGTCATCTATGTCGAGGCCGGTGACGAAAAGGCGCTGCTCGCTTGCGTTGAGGAAGGACTGCGCCATGGCGGACTTGGTGCCGTCGTCGGCGAACTCGCACGCCTGTCGATGACGGCCTCGCGCCGGCTGCAGCTTGCCGCCGAAGCCTCAGGCACGATCGGCATCGCTATCCGCCGCTGGCGCCGACACACGGAAGCTTCAGACTTCGGGCAGCCGACAGCTTCCGTCACCCGCTGGCGGGTGTCCGTCTTGCCGTCCTCTCCCTTGCCGGTGCCAGGTGTCGGTCGCGCCCGCTGGCTGCTTGAACTCATCCGCTGTCGCGCCGGTGAAAGTGCAGATTTTGAAGTGGAGGCACCAGATGCCACGGGTCGTATCGCTCTTCCTTCCGATGTGGTCCACGGATCGCCTCAGACGGAAATTGGGCGACGCTATGCCGCCGCCTGAGACACCGCTCGTCCTGATCGGCCGCAAGCAGCGGCAACGTGTTGTTCTGGCCGTCGATCAGGCAGCACGCGCAGCCGGCCTGCGGATCGGCATGCCGGCAACCAAGGCGCAGGCGCTGGTGTCCGGTCTCGTCATCATGGACGCGGATCCGCTCGCCGATACCGAGGCGCTCGAACGGCTGGCGCTCTGGGCGCTGCAGCGCTATGCGCCGATCGTTGCCGCCGATCCGCCCGACGGCCTGGTGATCGACACGACCGGCGCCGATCACCTGCACGGCGGTGAGGAGCTGATGCTGTCGGGCATCGTCAACCGCTTCTTTCATTCGGGCATTGCGGCGCGCGCGGCTGTCGCCGACACCTGGGGTGCCGCCCATGCCGGCGCCCGGTTCCGGGCAAACCCGACGCTTGTCGTTCCACCCGATGCTCAGGCCGACGCTATCTGCGGCCTGCCGACCGCAGCCCTTCGGCTCGATCCCACCATCGTCACCGGTCTTCGCGTCCTCGGGTTCAATACGATCGGTGAGTTGGCCGGTCAGCCGCGTGCGCCGCTGACCTTGCGTTTCGGGCCGGAACTCGGCCGCCGTCTCGACCAGGCGATGGGGCGGGTCGCCGAGCCGATCGATCCGCTGCGCACGCCCGATCTGATCGAAGTCCGCCGTGCTTTCGGCGAACCGATCGCGGCGACTGAGACGATCGCGCGCTATACCGGCAAGCTCGTAGACCAACTCTGCCGCGTGCTTGAAGAAAAAGGCCTCGGCGCGTCTCGCGTCGATCTGTTGTTCCATCGCGTCGACAGCACGTTTCAGGCGATCCGCGCGGGAACGGCAAGGCCGGTCCGCGATGTCAAACGGCTGACGCGATTGCTTACCGATCGGATCAACACCATCGATCCCGGGTTCGGCATCGAGATCATGTCACTGACGGCAACCCATGCCGAGCCGCTGGTCGCGCGGCAGGTAATCTCGTCACTGGTCGAGGAACCGGAAGCCGATGTCTCTGGGCTGATCGACATTCTCGGCAACCGCATCGGCGAGCGGCGGCTGTTTCGTGTCGTGCCGGTGGCGAGCGACGTGCCCGAACGGTCCATCGCCCGTGTGGCGCCAATGACGGTGGACAATGGCGAGACCTGGCCGGATCACTGGCCGCGGCCGGCCCGGTTGCTCAAGCATCCCGAGCCGATCGAGACGATGGCGCTGTTGCCCGACCATCCCCCGGTCAGCTTCACCTGGCGCGGTAGCCGCAGGCGGGTCAAACGCGCCGATGGTCCCGAGCGCGTCTTCGGCGAGTGGTGGATGCGCGACGCCGAACTCGTCGCGGTCCGGGATTATTTCCAGGTCGAGGACGAGGCGGGCGAGCGCTACTGGATTTTTCGTGCTGGCGACGGTGAGCACGGCGAAACCGGCAGCCAAAGATGGTTCCTGCACGGGATATTCGGATGACGGCCGTTGAGCGATATGCCGAGCTGCAGGTCACCTCGCACTTCTCGTTCCTAAGAGGGGCATCCTCCTGTGAGGAATTGTTCGTGCGGGCGGCCGAACTCGGCATCGAGGCCTTGGCGATCGTCGACCGCAACTCGCTCGCCGGTATCGTGCGCGCCCATCAGGCGGCCAAGGATACCGGCATTCGCCTCATCGTCGCCTGTCGCCTTGATCTGACCGATGGCGTGTCGGTGCTCGTCTACCCGACCGATCGGCCGGCCTATGCGCGGCTTTGCCGTCTGCTGTCGCTTGGCAAGAAGCGCGCCGGCAAGGCAAAATGCCAACTCCATTGGTCCGATCTTGTTGCTTACGGCGAAGGCTTCATCGCGGTTCTCATCCCAGACCGGGCCGATGAGACCTGCGCCCTCAACCTGCGTCGCCTGCGCGAGGCCTTCGGTAATCGCGCCTATCTGTCCCTGACGCTGCGCCGCCGGCCGAACGATCAGATGCGGCTGCATGAACTGTCGATCATGGCGGCCGCGGCGCGCGTGCCGACGGTCGTGACCAATGATGTGCTGTTTCATATTCCGGAACGGCGCATCCTGCAGGACGTCGTCACCTGTATTCGCCACAACGTCACTATCGATGATGCCGGCTTTAGGCGCGAACGCCATGCCGATCGGTATCTCAAGCCACCGGAGGAGATGGCGCGGCTGTTCAGCCGCTATCCGGAAGCGCTCGCCCGCACGATCGAGATCATGGGGCGCTGCCGCTTTTCGCTTGACGAACTCGCCTATCAATATCCGGAGGAACGCTCGCATCCGGAGCTGACACCGCAGCAGACGCTGGAGCAGCTCACCTGGGAAGGGGCCGCCGAGCGCTATCCCGAGGGATTGCCGGATAAGGTGCGAGGGAGCCTCAAGCACGAATTGCGGCTGATCGAGAAGCTTGCCTATGCGCCATACTTCCTGACCGTGAACGCGATCGTCCGTTTTGCCCGCTCAAAGGACATTCTCTGTCAGGGCAGGGGATCGGCCGCCAATTCCGCGGTCTGCTATGTGCTGGGTGTGACCTCGATCGATCCAGATCGCAACGATCTGCTGTTCGAGCGCTTCGTTTCGGAAGAGCGGCGCGAGCCGCCCGACATCGACGTCGATTTCGAGCATGAGCGGCGGGAGATCGTCATGCAATGGGTGTTCGAGACCTATGGCCGCGATCATGCAGCCCTCTGCTCGACCGTCATCCGCTATCGCTCGAAGGGAGCGGTGCGCGATGTCGGCAAGGCACTGGGCCTGCCGGAGGATATGACCAAGATGCTCTCGTCGGGCGTCTGGGGCTGGGGAGAGGATGTCGGTGAAAAGCACGCCGCAGAGCTCAACCTCAATCTTGGCGATGGGCGCCTGCGCCTGACGCTCGATCTCGCCCGGCAACTGATGGGCGCCCCGCGCCATCTTTCCCAACATCCCGGCGGCTTTGTGCTCACCCGTGACCGGCTCGACGAACTCGTCCCGATCGAACCGGCGGCGATGGCCGATCGTCAGGTGATCGAATGGGACAAGGACGACATCGACATCCTCAAATTCATGAAGGTCGACTGCCTGGCCCTTGGGATGCTTTCCTGCATGAAGCGTGGCTTTGACCTGCTTGCCGAGCACAAGGGCATCAATCTCGATCTGGCGACCATCCCGGCCGAGGATCCGCGCACCTATGCGATGATCCGCAAGGCCGACACACTCGGCACCTTCCAGATCGAAAGCCGGGCGCAGATGTCGATGCTGCCGCGGATCAAGCCGCGCACCTTCTACGATCTCGTCATCGAGGTGGCGATCGTTCGCCCCGGCCCAATCCAGGGCGACATGGTGCATCCCTATCTCCGCCGCCGCGAGGGTAAGGAGAAGGTCATCTATCCCAAGCCGGAACTGGAGAACGTGCTCGGCAAGACGCTGGGCGCGCCGCTGTTCCAGGAACAGGCGATGCGGGTCGCGATCGAATGCGCAGGTTTTACCGCCGGCGAGGCCGACCAACTGCGCCGCGCCATGGCGACGTTTAAGCACACCGGTGGCGTTTCTAAATTCGGGCAAAAGCTGATCTCCGGCATGGTCGCGAACGGCTATGAACAGGAATTTGCGGAACGGACGTTCAAGCAACTCGAAGGGTTCGGCAGCTACGGCTTTCCGGAAAGCCATGCGGCCTCCTTTGCGCTGATCGCCTACGCCTCCTCCTGGCTGAAATGCTGGCATCCAGATGTCTTCTGCGCCTCACTGCTCAACGCCCAGCCGATGGGATTTTATGCGCCGGCCCAGATCGTGCGCGACGCCCGTAATCATGGCGTCGAGGTGCGACCCGTCTGCGTCAATGCCAGTCGATGGGACTGCACGCTGGAGCCGACGGATGACGAAGACCGGTTTGCCGTCCGGCTCGGCATGCGCATGGTCAAGGGTCTTGCCAATGTCGATGCCGCAGCGATGATCACAGCACGCGCCGATCAGCCCTTCGTCTCCGTCGATGATCTCTGGCGCCGCGCTGCCGTGCCGGCAGCCTCTTTGGTTCAGCTTGCTGAAGCCGATGCGTTCCAGCCGTCGCTGAAACTTGCCCGGCGCGAGGCGCTCTGGGCGATCAAGGCGCTGCGCGACGAGCCGCTACCGCTGTTTGCGGCCGCATCGGCGCGCGAGGAGCAGACGGTTTCGGAAATCGTCGAGCCGATGGTCGCCCTGAAACCCATGACGTCGGGCGGGGAGGTGGTCGAGGACTATGGTCATGTCGGATTGACGCTTCGAAACCATCCGCTGGCGTTCCTGCGGACTGATTTCAGCCGCCGGCGCATCGTCACCTGCTCAGAGGCGATGCAGGCGCGCGACGGAAAATGGCTGGAGGCGGCCGGCCTTGTTCTGGTCCGTCAGCGGCCGGGCTCTGCCAAGGGCGTAATGTTCATCACCCTGGAGGACGAAACCGGCATCGCCAATCTCGTCGTCTGGTTGAAAGTGTTCGAGAAATATCGGAGGGTCGTGCTCGGCGCGGCCATGATCGGCGTCTATGGCCGCATTCAGCGGGAAGGCGACGTCGTGCATCTCGTCGCCCACCGGCTGACCGATCTGTCCTCGGAACTCGGAAGCGTCGGGGACCGCGATATCGCGTTTCCGCTACCGCATGGACGCGGCGACGAGTTTCATCACGGGTCGCCGGCGCCGGATCCACGTGGGTTTCCGAAGGGGCCGCGAGCGAGAGATATCGTCGATCCTTATCTGTCACTCGATGCAATCAAGGTGAAGACGCGGGATTTCAGATAAGACAAGACGCGTCCCTGGTTCGAATCCTATCAAGACCTTCACTCTTTAGCATTCGGACGCGGAAATGATTTCCGCGTCGTCTTCAAGGTCGACAGCAGAGCGGCTTTGTAGCCCCTGTCGCTGTCGAACTGCCTCTGCTCTGCTTGCTCCTCGAGGCCATTAGGCTCCTTGTCGCGCAGGCCGAGGTAGCAGTAGAATTTGAGCTGCAGTGCGCCGATTTCATCCTCAAACAATTCGTTGATGATGGCGCCTTCACGCGGACCCGGTGATTTTTAGCCTGCCGCCGGCCGGTGATCCCCAAAGCGCTCCGCCAGCTCGTCAACCAGAACGCGCTTATTTTCCGAATATTCGATGGGCACGACCACAAGGTGAACCCCGCCGGTGGCGAACGCGTTCTCCAGCGCGGCTTTCTGATCCTTCACATCGCTGACGCGCGTGCCCTTGGCACCATGCGCTTCGGCAAAGGCGACGAAGTCCGGATTGGAGAACGTCATGCCGAAGTCGGGAAAGTGGTCGACAGCCTGTTTCCAGCGGATCATTCCGTAGGCATTGTCCTCGATGATCAGTACGACGAGATTGAGCTTCAACCTGACGGCCGTCTCCAGTTCCTGTGCGTTCATCATGAATCCGCCGTCGCCGCAGACCGTCATGACGCGGCGCTCGGGGTAAAGCAGGCAGGCCACCATGGCAGAGGGCAGGCCCGCGCCCATCGTGGCCAGTGCGTTGTCGAGCAGCAGGGTGTTGGCCATCCTCGTACGGTAGTTGCGCGCGAACCAGATTTTGTACATCCCGTTGTCAAGCGCGACGATGCCGTCGTCCGGCATGACCGCACGGATGTCATGGACAAGGCGCTGCGGTGTCGGCCGATCCTCTGTTGCCCGATCAGCGATCCTGGCGAGGATTCCGTCCCTGAGCGACAAAAGCGCCTGGGCATTCTTGAGCTTGCCGCGGACACGCTCACCAAGCTGCTTCAGCGACGGGCCGATGTCCCCGATGACTTCGATTTGTGGGAAATAGACCTCTTCGACGTGCGCCGGCTGATAGCCGACATGTATGACTTTTGGTCCGCCCGGTCCCATGACGAAGGGCGGCTTTTCCACGGTGTCGTGGCCGATCGTCAAAATGACGTCGGCTCTCTCGACTGCCTCGTGGACATAGTCTCGTTCGGTCAGTGCCGCCGTCCCGAGATAGAGCTCAGTGCCGCCCGGCACCGTACCTTTGCCCATCTGCGTGTTGAAATACGGTATTCCTGCGCGCACGACAAACTCGGCGAGGTCCGAGGTCGATCGTGGCCTCGACGCTGCCGCGCCGAGCATCACCAACGGACGCTCCGCGGCGACAAGCATCGCGGCTGCCCTGTCGAGAGCAGTGCCGCTGGCGATCGGCAGTTCGAGGTCATGTGGCGGAATCAGGTTCGGATCGCCACCGTCCTCTGCGGCGATGTCTTCAGGCAATTCGAGATGGACGGGACCGGGGCGTTCTTCTTGGGCAAGTCTGAACGCCTCACGAACTACCGTCGGGATCGTTGATGCGGAGACGATCTGACGGGAGGCTTTGGTGAGTGGCCTCATCGTCGCGACGATATCGACGATCTGGAACTGCGCCTGACGCGAGGAGAGAATACCCTTCTGGCCTGTGATCATAACCATCGGCATCGCGCCGAGCAGGGCATAGGCGGCTCCGGTGGTAAAATTGAGAGCGCCCGGGCCGAGGGTCGCCAGACACACGCCGGGCTTGCCCGTCAACCTGCCGTAGGTCGCGGCCATGAACGCGGCCGCCTGCTCGTGTCGTGTAAGTACCAGCTTGATCGAAGACGTGCGAAGCGATTCCACAAAGTCGAGATTTTCCTCGCCTGGAATTCCGAAAACGTACTCGACGCCTTCGTTCTCGAGTGCATCGACAAGCAGGTCCGATCCTTTAGCCATAGAGTATCTCCTTTTCGGACACCATGCTCCAGCCAATGCCGTTTTGAAACCTCTTAGAGCAAGTCCGCTTTTATCGGGATCATAGCCGGCTGCACGGAAATAGTTTGCACATTCGTTTGCCTGGAAGAGTTTGACGATATCGCCAACGGTATCCCACAAAGCTTCCACGGAGCGTTCTGCCTTTGCCCGTAGGTGTGCCTTGAGTTTAGAGAAAGGCGTTTTCGATCCCAAAGCGTCGAGCGATGTTTGGGCGACGCTAAGTCGATCAGTCAGCGCATCGAGTTTCACGGTCAACTCGTCAAGGTGTACGCGGGCCTGTGTCCTCCGGGGTGAGGCGGCCTCCGCCTCGAGCTGCAAAGCCAAGAGCGTCGCGTTGTGGGCAGAAATCTCGCCATCGACCCGCAGTTGTTCAGCAAGTAGCCGGCGGCCCTGTTCAAGGACCTCCTCTCTGCTGCGAACCAAAGCCTGGGCATTGTCCGCCAGTAACTGAAGGTCCGCGATCCGTAGATCAAGGCCGGTCGAGGGTGCCAACGGTACATTTCCGCCGAGGGCACGCAGCATCTCATCCCAGCTGGCGTAAAGGTCCCGCGCCTCCTGATCAGCCGTAAGGTCATCAATGGCGCCCTCCAGCTGGGCCGCTTGCCATTGTTGTTGTTCGTCGGAAAGGAGTCGCTCGAGTTCGCTTACCTGTCTGGTTAGTTCCTCCGACATGCGGCTAAGGTTTGCGCGGGAAGACTCGACCCGTGCCCGTGCAGCGCCTTTGCAAGTTCTGCTGCCCTATCACTTTGAGCTGGCCCTTTGAGAAATTCCCACCGTTCGCGCGCATCACGGTGTGTCATCCGAGTCGCCGTGGACTGTCCAAGGAAGTGCGTAAGCAAAAGATATCGATTGAGGTGACGGATTTCCGTTTTCCAAGATGGTGCCTTCAAAAAGGCCGTGACATCTGTGATGCCATCTCCATCGAGACCCGCCAGGGTTCGTCGTATCCAACCACCGTCGCTGAATTCGAGGCGGACATGTGTCGGATTTCCAGCAGGAGCCTTCCATCGGCGAAGATAGTTCCTCGGCTCCGTGGTCTTGGCCTCAGGATAATGGTCGACTCGATTGGTGAACGTCCATTCGAGACCGTCGAAAAGCGAAGACTTTCCTAGCCCATTTGCGCCGTGGACAACTAGCACGCCTGGCATCGATGGCAATGCGACCGTCAATTTTGAGAAGCTACGAAACTCCTGCAATTCTATCTCACTGAGATAAATAGGATTCATGTCGAAGGCTCCATTGCGGCTATCAACTGCTGGACCAGTGCTTCGGAGTCATTGAGGCCGCTTGCTGCCAATCGAACCCAAGTCTCTGCCTCCTCGCGACTTAGTCCCTTCATTTCTAACACTTTCTGAACCAGCTCTTCGTTCTGGTCCAGCGGCGCATCGCTTCGCGGCTGAGCCGTTGTCCAGGGGCGGGCGAGGAATGTTCGATCCCGAAAAGCGTCGAAAGAGGAACTGATGCCACTACGATCCGGCATCCAAACAAGCTTTCTACAGACGGATTCGTCGCGTTCAATCTTGTCGACTTGGCGGCGCCAATCGGTATCCGAAGGAGGCTCCTCGGCGACAAAAAGTATGTGCGCGTCGATGATCTGCTCTTTGCGCAAGTAAGATCGAGCGATAAGCATCTGGTTGTGCGCGGCTCGCAGGTCGGCGATGGAGTTCTCTTGAGGGGCGATAGAAATCTCCGCTGCCAGTACGGGATAACGTCCCAACATCAGCCCGCGCATATTCTCCAAAAAGCGCACATCGGCCTCAGTTTCGCGCCCACGAAATGCCCTGTTGGTCAAAGTCGGTTCGACTCGAGCCTCCCATTCCATCTCGCCGGCAGCGGCAATTAAACGAGAGCAGAGATCATCTAGCAACATTATCGCCCCCGAGACTCTTGTCCTGCCTGTCGCGCCACTCCGCGAACTCTCTCACGACCGCACTTCGCCAGTCGTCTTGTCCGGCTTCGAGGAGCCTTCGCCATTTGCGCGCTGCGGTGATCACAACGGGCGAAACCCGCTCCGGTCGCAAAAGCGAAGTTGGCCTCTCACCACCATCCGAGATTAGACCAGCATTGCGAAACATCTCTTCGCGCGCGCCAGCGAGTATCAACGCATCTACATTCCACGCGTCCGGATCCTCAAAATCATCGATGGGCTTTCCTGCGATATGCAAACAGCCTGATCCCAGCGCTACAGCATTCGTGCCAAATTGCAGATTTCCTGGGGAGCAAGTGGCGGGCAACAATGTCTGTCCTAGATGGGTGGCGAGCATGAGAACTACGGCGGCAACCAGGCCCGGCAAAGCGCCGTGATCCCCAGGCCACGGTTCTTTGCCCTCGAGTTCAACTTGGAAAAGAAGCCTAAGAAACTCCGATCGCAAAGCTGGAGACGCGTGAATCGATGCTCTCCACGACTTCCAGGTTGCATCGAAGCTGCTAGTGAGTGTCGCGTGGATTTCACCTATTCCCGGGCACTTGCCAGACACGATGACCGCCTGGATACCGAGATCAAGGGCGCGCAAGAGCATTTCGTCAACTGCTTGGTTGAGTTCGTCGGGTTTGGGAAGCGGTCGCGGCTCATAGGGCGTTGGGAAAGCGCCCAGAGATGAAACTGCCGCAGATATATCCTGCCACCGAGCATGATGTTCAACGACGGTTGCCAGACGAAGCTGTCCACGGCTCGCCAAGACAAGACGCTTCAATGGAGGCAGATAATCAGCAAGTTTGTCAGGCGGCAGCGCAAGTACCAACGTGATGGGTTCGCTCAGACTCTCGATTTTGCTCGCAACAGTCAAAAGATCCAACTGACCTTGCTGCATCGGCTCGTGGAAGGCTCGGTCCCAACTGACGAGGATGCGTTGGCGCCGATCTTTAGCTTGCGCTTCGCGCGCCTGTTTGGAAGGTAGGTCCGACATGGCATCGGAAAAAAGTCCGTCGAAATAATCGAAAGTCTCTGCGGCAAGCTGTGGAGGCTCGGTCCAATCAGGATGCGCAACGATTATCGCGCCATGGGCTTCCTTATAGGACGCAAAGGCTGCCGCGACGGGCGCATAACGAGCATCTTTGTCAGGCCCATGACGCACGATTACCTCATCGAAGTCTAACAAGAGAGCAGCGTCGTTAATTTGCGGCCCTTGAACGTTGAACACCGTGCCATTCTTATGGACTCCAGTTACTCTACCGGAACTAAACGACAACAGGCCTCCTTTCGCTTTGGCTGCTTCAACCACAGAGTAAACCATCACTTGGTTAAGGCGAGAGGCCATGTTCTTGCCGAGAATGGGATTAGCGTTGAAGACAAGCGAGCGGTCGTCGCGCAATCTCCGTCCAATGTGATCAATGATGCCGCGCTTCTCCAAGATCGGAAGCACTAGTGACTTAAAATAAGGCGCGAGGTCGGCGCCCTTTGACGCGACAGAGTTTTCTGCGGCTTGGACAGAATAAGCCAAATCACGACGCCCGGTTAGGTCAAGAAATTCTGACGTGAACTGAACGTGTTCGAAGTCCATCAAAAGAACACCTAGGAGATCCGTCAATCCTCCATCGCCGGTGCCACTTACAAAAAAGCGCCTTTTGTTCAATTCGACCTTACCACTGCCGGGGCCTGGGTCCCGCCAGTAGTCGATTTGCGGCGCGTCACCACAGATTTTCTCATCGCCGAAGCCGATTGCAACGATGACCTTGTCATAGAGTTGATCCTTCACACACCCGGCTTGGTTTAGGGTCAGCTGCCACTCTTCGCCGATCCTCTCCAAATTAGTGAGTGCTGTGTCTGTTTTTTTAACCAGCAGTTTGAACTCGGTAGCAAGCGAGTCGAAGGAGGTTTCAAGAGTTTTCCGAATGGAAGCCGCATTGTCAGCCCTCCACTCTAGAAATGGGAGCGTCGCGCTATCGAGGAGCGATCCACGTGTCGGCCACTCATAGATATGCGGATGGAGCAAACGCGACGATCCGCTCTGGAGTGGAATAACGCCGGCACCCTTCTCGATAAGATCAACACGGCAGCCGTGCATGGCGCAGGCGGCGGAAGCTGTGAGTCCAGCTACTCCTGCACCAACCACGGCAATACGTTCGTTCTTCTTCAGACGGCTTTTCATTGCCAGTGCGTGCACAAGTGATAGCGCCCGGACTTGCTGGGAATAGAAAGTAATGCGGTTTTCACAAGCGCCTAAGAAAAACAGATTAGGCGCGGTCGGAACCTCGCTCATCTGAACCCAGCGATCAAAGTCAATGGACAACGAAATACGTCCTCGCCATTTGGATCCACTCTTCTAACGAGAAGTGTTTCATTATTATTTGGCCTTAGGCAAGCAAAGGTTGATTGCACTGTTTGCGGTTTAGGACAAGGCCCTGCGCCTTCAATGGAAGCACACTGCTGCCGGAAACGCCGGACAAAATCCTAGACGCGGTTTCTGCGTTGCTAGGTTCTTAGACCTCTCTGCTTTAGGAACTACCCGTCCATCAATGACTCGGTTTGAACCGCACCTAGATGGAATGTCGGATTGCATCGACGAAGTCTGAAAGATTGGGACGTTCGCTGTTGCGCTCCGGATTTTTCAGCCTGTCTCTAAGAGCAATTGTCATTTCGAACTGAACGCCCATCCCGAAATGGCCGCGATTGCAGACGTTGGCAACGTTGGTGCCTTGCAGATCTGGATCGTTGTGGCGGGCTACCGCAAAACCGGCGTCCAAAAGATTTTTACCCATCTTCTCGATCAACTGCTGATGTCGGCCGCCCAGAAAGATGGTTTCTCCTTCTCCGGAGCAGCCATGGAATGCAATCGCAACCTCACTTTTACGGACAAGGGCATCACCTCTCGGTTCGTCGAAGTTTGTAGACGTGATGTGCAGATCCCGGTTTGCCGAATTTTTACGGCCTTCGAACAGGTAGAGACTCCAGGTATCCGACGCCACAGCTCGGGCAAGTTCGGACGTGCCGGATTCGATTTTGCCGCCATGCGGAGCAATGACGCACACGTCGCTGCCACGATCCAGAGCTGTAATCGAAAAGGCATCGGGTTCCGCATCTGCGAGGGCGGCGAAGTTGATATATTTGTCTTTCATGGACTCGCTCTTCGGTCGGTTGATCCAGCGTCGACGACTCGCTGATAAGATGAATGTTGACATGTCAGATAAATAATATCAACCTATCTGACATAAGGAGATTCGAATGAGCGACGGTCCCCATAAAAGTCTGCCCTTGCGACCGAAATACAAGAGACTCGCGGAGTGGGCCTACAAGCCTGCCTTTCCGGTCGAGCAGGTCTGCGAAGCGGCAGAGGCGGCAATTCTTCACGACGCACGCACCGAACTCGCGCCCATCGTTGCGCGCATCATCAGGATTGCCGACGGTGAGGACTTGCTGACGCGACTTCCTGGTTTTGTTCAGGAGCAGCTTCGAGCGTTGCGCGATGATCTAAGCCTTTCGCCTCTGGGGGCCAGCGCCATCGAATGCACGGTAATGGCTTTTCAGCAGGGGCTGCAGGGGAGGGAGGCCGTCCAGGAAGGCGTCGATACCGCTCTGCGAGAGCGTCTTGCTGCAAACGCGCGGACGACCGAAGAACACTACCTTGTCGAAGCGGGCCGGCGCGCGTCGCTCAATATCCGCGAGCGAATGAACGAGACCATGAATGCCATGGATGCAAACGGCTCGTTTTCTCGCATCGCTCGCTCTGTGATCGGAGACAAGACGGCGGCCGTCTCCCGCGCTCCTGTTGTGCGCGACAGTCTTGAGGAAGGAGTGCCGTTTTGAAAGTTCTTCAGGGAGAGTGCCCGCGGATCCGTGTCGCTGTGGTTGAGCGCGGTGCAGGTTCGATGCCATCGTGGCAGACGATCGAAATCGACAGCACGATCGTTTTCACGATGGAAGATCTTGATGACTATCGGACCAAGAACTGGGACAATCGCATCTACGATGTCATGGTCCTAATCGCTGCCGTCGAGTTTTGCGACAAAAGCTGCAAACGCCCGGCCTGGGGCTGGATGCGCCGAATTGAACTTCACTTGCCGGTTCATGACGTCGACCACTGGGAAACGCCGCAGGTAGGATCCGCGCTCATGTCAGCGCTTAAATTCCTGACGGGAGATGAGTGGCAGATTACCTTTCATAAACGTCGCTCGCCCATGGAAGATATCGGCCGGCAAAGCAGGCTTGAATTCGGCGACTCGTCCAAGGTCGTGACGCCATTCAGCGATGGTTTGGACTCGCGCGCCGTCACGGCGATGATGACGGCAGGCGGGCGCTCCGATCGGCTGATCCGTGTCCGTGTCGGTGCAAAAACCGATGACCGCCCCCGCACTGAACATCGAAAGGCACCGTTCCTGACGATTCCCTTCAAGGTCAAATCAGGAGACCGCCCTTTCGCCGAATCCACGGTCCGCAGCCGCGGTTTCAAATTCACGCTTCTCAGCGGGATTGCTGCCTATCTCCTCGGTACGCACGACATTGTCATGCCAGAGAGCGGGCAAGGCGCGCTTGGCCCCTCGCTTGTGCAAACCAGTCACGGTTATGAGGACTACCGCAATCATCCACTCTTCTTCGGGAGAATGGAGCGTCTTGTAGCGGCAATTTTCAATTATCAGGTCACCTATCGCCTCCCTCGACTTTGGAAGACCAAGGGGCAGACGCTGGGTGAATTTGCCGCCCTGCCGGTCAATCCCGATGAATGGGTAAGAACGCGCTCGTGTTGGCAGCAGAACCGAAATTCATCTGTTGATGGCAAGCGAAGGCAGTGCGGGATCTGCGCCGCATGCATGTTGCGTCGGCTCAGTTTTCATGCCGCCGGTTTGGAAGAGCCGAAGGAGAACTATATCTGGGAAGATCTGCGTGCCGGCGAGTTTACGAAGGGTGCGGCTTTTGGCTTCAACAAGATCACCGGAGCCATGGAACATTACGCGATCGCGGGCACTTTGCATCTTGATCATCTGGCGGATTTGCGCTCTTCACCCGTACATCGGAAACGCGTGGCCCGGCACGCCTGGTTTCTGTCTCAAGAACTTGGAATGACGCCAACGGAAGCCGAAGACGACCTCCTCGGCTTGCTCCAACAGCATGAAGTAGAATGGAAGGCTTTTATGAAGGATCTCGGACCCAAGTCGTTTGTAGCGCAGTGGCTGGCCTGACCGCAATGAGTGAGGTCAATGACCAACTGACGCAGGAGGAGCTCGGCGAGCGGCTTCGGCTCGCCCGCGAGAGCACCGGCAAAACGCAGGCGGATGCAGCCGAAGCGATCGGCGTAGCCAGAACCACGCTCGTTGCAATGGAAAAAGGCCAACGCCGCGTCAAGATCGGCGAAATGCAGCAACTCGCGCGCCTCTACGGGACGACCGCAAACGCGCTTATGCGGAAAGAATCGGTTCACATTGAACTTGTCCCGAAATTCCGCAAGCTCGCCGAAAATGAAGAGAGACCGGTGGCAGAGGCTGCCGAACTGATGGCGCAGCTCGTCCGTGCCGAGGTCGAACTCGAGAATTTGCTGGGTATCGAACATACTCGCAATCTTCCGCCCGAGCGCCGCATCCTGTCTGGTGACGTGCGGGAGCAGGCTGAGCAGCACGCATTGGAACTTCGTCACTGGCTAGGTCTGGGGCTGGCGCCTGTCGCCGATATTGTTTCGCTGCTGGAAATGCAAATGGGTGTCCGAGTCTATGCTCGCAAGCTTGCGGCAAAGATCTCAGGTCTGTTCGCCTTTGATGAAAAGGTCGGGGCATGCATTCTATTGAATGCAAATCACCCTCTTGATCGAAGAACCCAGACGGCCGCCCACGAGCTTGGGCATTTGGTGGCGACGCGAACGGACGCGGAAGTGTCTGAACTCGACGAGCTGGAAAATTCCCGCGAAGAAAAATATGCCAATGCATTCGCGCGGGGCTTCCTGACCCCGGCTCAAGCCGTGCGACTGAAGTTCGCCGAAGTTACAGCCGGCTCGACGAGCCTCACTCGCAGGCACGTCATCGTGCTCGCGCATATATTCCATGTATCCCGGGAGGCGATCGTTCGCCGGCTTGAGGAGCTCAAGCTCACGAAGAAAGGGACGTGGGACTGGTTCCTGGCCAATGGCAATATTACCGATGAGCAAGCTCGCCAGGTGTTAGGTGACGCCGGAAAAAGCGATCGCCTTAAGGACGAGGCCGCTTTGCCCGTCTCACTCAAAACGAGCCTGATGGCGTACCAGGCCGCCAAGCGCGGCATTCTCAGTGAAGGGCAGATCTCACGGCTCCTGCATCTCGACCGCATCCAGGTTCGCGATATTTTGAGTGACATCGACGCCGAGGAAAGCGGGGCCAATGCGGCAACCTCAATCCTCCGTTAGGTCACATGCGGCGATTGTCGTTGACACCAGTGTCATCATCAATCTCAACGCCACGGCCCATGCCACTGAGATTATCCGCGCATATGGCGTCACCTTATGCGCCAGTGATGTCGTACGCGATGAACTCATTCTTGATCGCATCAATGGAAGGAACGATGCCGAGTTGGCCCAGCGCCTCGTTCAGGAAGGATTGCTGGAGTTCCTGGCGTTTGATGAAGAGGCTGAGCAGTTGTTCGAAAGCCTCCTGAGTGGACCGGCGGAAATGACGCTTGACGACGGTGAGGCCGCCACGCTGGCGGTCGCCGTTTCGTTGAACCGAACTGCCGTAATCGACGAACGCAAGGCAATCAAGATCTCCGGCGAGCGATTCCCGGGCCTTGAACTCATGGCAACTGCCGACATCCTGCGTTCCGATGAGGTGTTTACCGCCCTCGGTTCCGAGCGTATCGCCGATGCTCTCTTCAGGGGACTGAAGGGTGCTCGCATGGCTGTTCCCGAGCGTCTCCATGATTGGGTGGTAGGGCTCTTGGGCGAGCGCATTGTTGAGTGCCGGAGCCTGCCGGCTGCCTTGCGCCAGGTCCGGAAGTAGCTCGATCTTGCAGTGGCATTCGCTCGGTGAGCCCGTCCTACAGTTCCAGCAGCAGCTGACCCTTTGCCACGCTGGCAATTGGTGTGAGAGACGAAAGCGTTACACCGAGAAGCCGCACCGGCTTTCTGAACGGGGCGACGGTCGTCAATAGCTGATTGGCAATTTCGAGGATGTCTTCGCCAGACGAGACCGGTACGTTCACGGTGCGGCTGCGGGTCGCTTGCTCAAAATCGGAATATTTGACCTTGAGTGTTACTGTCTTTCCGCTCAGTCTGTGTGACTGACAATGGCGCCACACTTTCTCGATCAATGGTGGGAGCTCATCGCGCGCGAAGTCTATCCGATCAATGTCTTCCATGAACGTATCTTCGGCGCCAACCGATTTTCGCTCTCGGTCAGCCCGAACCTCGCGACCATCGATCCCGCGGGCAATCCCGTAGAAATAGGGACCGCTTTTGCCAAAATGTTGCTGCAGGAAACCAAGTGATTTTGATCTTAGGTCAAGGCCAGTCTCAATCCCGTGTCGTCTCATTCGTTCGGCCGTGGCTGGCCCGACCCCGTGAAATTTATTCACCGGCAGCACTTCCACAAACCGCGGACCGTTTTTTGGCGTAATCACGAATAGGCCATCGGGTTTTCGTTGATCGCTTGCCATCTTTGCCAGGAACTTGTTGTAGCTGACGCCGGCAGAGGCCGTCAGACGAGTGACCTCCCTGATCTTGGCGCGGATTTCCTCGGCGATTGTTGTCGCGATGTCGATATCCTTGTGGTTTTCGGTTACATCGAGGTAGGCCTCGTCGAGCGAGAGCGGCTCGATGAGCGACGTGTACTCGGCAAAGATCTCTCGAATTTGATTTGAAACCGTTTTGTAGACATCAAAACGAGGTTTGACAAAGATGAGGTCTGGGCATTTGCGTATTGCGGTCACAGACGGCATCGCCGAATGAACACCGAATTTGCGGGCCTCGTAGCTCGCGGCAGCCACCACACCACGGGCTTCTCCATGGCCGACCGCAATAGGCTTGCCACGCAGGTTGGGATTGTCCCGCTGTTCAACGGACGCGTAGAAGGCGTCCATATCGATGTGAATGATTTTTCGCTGGGGCGGCTGCACAGCCACTATACGATGATTATGGTCCGACCCCTGACTAGGTGCATCGGTAGGAGTTGTGAAATCGTCAAACACGATAGTCACTCCTGTCGAGGAGTGTTACCGAGACAGAGCTCAGCGGGAGCGCCGAGAGGGGATTTTCGATCGCGGCCTTCCCCAGACATCAACCTTTTCTCCTCCACGAATCGCGGGTTTTCATCATTGAGCCGAATAGAACAAAAAGAGAACATATAGCATTTTCCAAGGGATGGAAATAGCGGTGTTTGGGGAGATTGGCGAATCCGATGTGGGTTTGAAGAGCCGGTTGCCATACTCGTTTATTTTCTGTTGCGCGCGAACGTATCGGGACAACATCGGGCTATTGCAACGGTCAGCGGCCGCTTGAGCAGGCTATCAAGCGGTTGGGAAGTCGAGGTATGCCGCATTGATCCCGCCGGGACGAAGCCCACTCGCTCCCGTGATGATCCTGAGCGATGCCGACAACCGCATCGTCGAGGAATCTGAGGCTGGTTTAAGATGAGTTTGCCGGACGGACGAAATATTTTGTCTCGCGGTATTCATTAGAATTCGGCGGCTGCAGCCGATTCGGCTGTGGGCGCGGAGTGACATCGCCATTGGAAAATGCTGATCTGCCTATTCTAGAGGAAGGCCCTTGAACCCACATTGCGGCCAGTTCTTAAATCCGGATGACCCAATGTCCTTGAACCCGTTCGATGAGACGCATCAGAAAGCGATCTCATTTTACACATCTCGTTATGCTCTGGCGACGCCGCTTTTCCTACGGCCAGGCCAAAAGCTTTTCGTGGGTAGTAAGGAACACCGCGTCTGCCGCTTTTGTAATCGTCAGAAACCCGAGGTGACGTTTCGTCACAAGGCGCACGCGATTCCCGAGCTCTTGGGAAATAAGGTGCTATTTAGCTATTACGAATGCGACGCTTGCAACGGGAACTTTGGCCGCGGCATCGAGAATGACCTTGGAAACTGGTCCAAGGTGAGCCGGAGCTTCGCGCGGATTGCGGGGAAGAACGGTGTGCCTTCGCTATATAAGTCCGCCAAGGAGCCAGGTTGGAGCATTCGTTATGACCCCAAGTTCGGTCATGACATCAAGCAGTATGAACATGATCCGGCTTTTGAAGTCGACGAGGTCAACCAGAGAATCATCTTCCATTTGGTTCGAGACCCTTACACGCCCGTCGCCGTTCTAAAGGCGTTCGTCAAAGTAGCCTTGACGCTCATGCCCGAGGAAGAGATCTCGCAGTTTTCTGAAGCCATCAAATGGATTGGCGAGATCGACCACTCCAAAAGCTTTCTCGATAAATTTCCGCTGATATGGACCTTTCTGCCCGGGCATATGCCCAACGACCTGATCACAGTCTGGCTGTTGCGTCGGAAACCCACCGTTTCAGACGTCCCTTATGCATTCATGATCTTGGCCTATGGAAACGATGTTTTCCAGGTCGCAATCCCGTCGCTGCAGCAGGATCAAATTATCAATGGCAAGAATATGATGATTCCGCCTTTTCCGACCCCAGGCAGTCCTAACCCCGAGCGGTATGGTCGCGGCATTACCAGGATGCTGAACCTGACGGGAACTAGTGTCGTTCGCGGAGAGAAGGAAAGATATGTGATGAGATATGAAACCAAAACGGACCCGGTCTAAGCCTTGGCATGGTCTGTGCGGTTAGAAGGTTCTCTAGCAATCGGCAGATGATAAGCGGTAACGTCGAGGCCAGATTCAAAACTGAGTATGGATGTACCGCAAAGGTGGGCGCCAATGAACGACGAATTCAAGAAGCTCTTTGAGTTCAGCCGCGAGATTGAAAGGGCAGGAAATCCTCTCAAGGACCTGCAAGAGTCGTTAAGAGTAGCGAGCGGACTTGGTCCCGGCGCAGATATGCAAGCGATGATGACGGAACTGACGTCTCGTTCAACGGAAGCTACAAGGATGTTTGCGGAGCTGCGCCAGACCCTGGGAGGCAGTGACGCCATCTCGGAGCGGGTACGCGGCCTCAGTGGCGCGGTTGCCAAGATCGATCAGGCGAACTGGAAAGGCGACGTGCTCGGCATTCGAGCACAACATGCTCAGTTCTCCGATCAACTGCGCGATCTGCAACAGCAGTTCCTTCTCCCCGATACACAGGCAATATCGGGTGCTGTCGCAGATTTGAAGCTCATAAATTCGACGATAGCCGAGCTCGGGGGTGCGAAGACGGTCGAAAGCCGAATGGCAGCGATGCGACTTGGCTGGGTCGATATCCACAATCACATGCTTTCGTTCCAGTCCTTCATCGACCTCCAGGAGGTCGGTCGCCTTTCCACATCGGCATTATCGTTCAGCGCTGACGTCTCCTCGCGTCTGCGGCTCGAACTTGGTGATTGGCGGGATCCGATCACCTTCAACGTTGCAGAGCTGGAAACAGCCGCCGGGCGCCTCGCATTGTATGACAGCAGGGGCTTTGACCCGCATCTGACGCATTTTTCCGAGCCGGCTTACCATGAAGCGGTTGTAATTGCCGGACTTGCTGTCGAGGAAGATGAACTACTGGAGGACGATGACGATGATTTCGTCGAGCTGAATTCCAGCGCTTATCGAACGCTTATTCGGTTCGAAAGGGAGGTGCGGGCGTTCATCGTCACCGTAATGAGCGGTGCCTTCGGGGATCAGTGGATGAACCAGCTGCCGCCCCTGGTCCGAGACGATTGGCAAGCGAAGCGGGAAAAGGCGCGCGCGGCAGGAGCCGTCGATATCCCGCTGATAGACTACGCCGATTTCACGCATTACAAACTGATCATCGAGAAGAGCGACAACTGGACTAAGGTTTTTAAACCCATTTTTGGTCGCAAGGAGGATGTCCAGGAATCCTTCCAGCGGCTATTTCCAGTCAGGTTGGCAACGATGCATTCCCGTTTCATCACACTTGACGACGACCTCTTGCTGAGATCCGAGACTACCCGTCTGATCAACACCATTCGCCGCCACTGCCGGTAATCTAGCGGTTGGCTTTCGGCCGGGTCATTCCCTTCAGACGGACCGTGACGATCTTCGGGCTGTCGCCGCTTCGCTCTACATCGACAATGCCGGAGGCCTCGACAAGATCGGTTAGGCGGGCAAAGCCGTAGTTACGGGCGTCAAAGTCAGAAGATTGTTTTGCTAGGTGGGCGCCGACACGCGCCAAGTTGGCACGGCCGTCTTCGTCGGCCGACGCCGTCACGGCGTTCTCAAGCATCTTCAAAGCGGCTGCGTCAAGCCTGGATTTTGCAGTTTCCTTGGCGGGCGTCGCCTTTGCCTTGGCTGCGGCAACGGGTCGTGCATCTGGGCGCGCCTCCGGTTCGACCGAACTGGCGTTGAGGACGTCGAAATAGACGAACTTGTCACAAGCGGTAATGAAGGGGCGAGGTGTCTTGCGTTCGCCGAAGCCATAGACCGTCATGCCCTGTTCGCGGATACGCGACGCAAGCCTTGCGAAATCGCTATCGCTCGAGACGATGCAGAACGCGGAAAAGCGTCCGGTATAGAGCAGGTCCATCGCGTCGATGATCATCGCGCCGTCCGTTGCATTCTTGCCGGTCGTGTAGGCAAATTGCTGGACGGGTTGGATGGAATGCTCCAGCAAGCACTCCTTCCAGCCGTTTAAGTTAGGCTTGGTCCAATCCCCGTAGATGCGCCTGACGCTGGCCGTGCCGTAGGTGGCGATCTCCGCCAGGAGCCCGCTGACGATCTTCGGCGAAGCGTTGTCACCGTCGATGAGGAGAGCCAATGTGTCGGATGTGCCGGTCATCTGTCGCACCCTTTGTTCCAGACAATCCTTGTGCCTTAATCCAGCACACTACTCCAGCCGACTTGAGAACGGTTTTAGAAATTTCTTCAGTCGGCAGATTGCCGTTCTTTTGGCATCGGAATCGCAAGTATCTCAATGAGCTCCAACACCATTGGTTGTTCGATGGGTCAACGGTTCGATTCCCATCAAGGCGGCGGCAGTGCGGATGCGGAAGAGCGGCCTGCCGGATTGCGCGCGGTGACGATCCACGCCACGCCGTCGATCATCACCGACCGCTCGCCGGAGCAGCCCGCGAAGGCGGCACGAACCGCTGCCGAGGCCCGGGCCCGGATGTCGTCTGGCTGATCAGCAAGCGCGCGACAACGGCACGACCTTGAGTTTCATCTCCACCGCGTCGTCGATCGCCGCGTCCCGCCCTCGCCGAAGGGGATGGAGGCATCGAATGGCGCGATAGCGATATCGGTGAAACCCGCCGCCGTCAGAATGGCGCGCCACCCGCCCCGGGCCGCCGAACAAGAATGGGCCGGGCGCTTCGGGATCGGGCGGAGGGGTCGGTGGGACGATGTCCTTGATCGCGCCCATCGGCAAACGCATCCAATCGTTCTCGGCTATGCCGGGCCAGCAGACGAAAGCGTCTGCTTCGCGCCGATCCACATTGCCACTGTCAAAGCTTTGAAGTACATCGTCAATTTACGCGAACTGCTGGGTCAGCGTAAATCGGCATTTCCACCGATGGAAATATCCCGTCAAACTGGGTCAGTTCTCAATGGAAATCAACATCGGCGGATTCATGATCGATGCGGATGTTGAAGCGTTGAATTTCGCCTTTGTTGACAATCTGCAGTCCGCGCTTGCAACGCCCAAAGCGTTGAGCATCATGCTAATATCCTTAGCGAAAAGAACGCCGCGGTCGGCGATCTGCGTATCGCGACCGAATACTGAAATGGCAAGCCCGCCTAGCTGCCCTTTCTTTGCCCCCTCCACCCGACAGACCTGTCACGCTGTCGGCGGCACCGATCATCATCTGATTACCAACGGTGGCTGGGTGTATAACCCAACTGAGTGCGATAGTGCGTGCCAAATAGATGGCCCGCACACTCTACAGGACGATAGTTACGTTGCCGGGACAGCGTCATCTACAGCGCTTCGTCTCGATCCATGATCCGATCGCCAATCTTTTCCACCCCCCAGACACGATATCTCCTCTCGCCATCACCGAGAACTGCGCGCTGCAGCGATGAATCTGTGGGCGCAAATCGCTCGGGCATGAACCGTCATAGTGCGAGCGGGCTACGATTGCCTCGCGCCCGTTAAGTTTACGATGCCCCATCCGCGTCTTTGTGCACGAACGGCACCCTCTGCGTTGGCGCGATACTGTATCGGGCGGGGACGTTCCGGCCGAACCAGCGATCAATCAACCGTTAAAGCCGAACCAACTCCGACTACGGTAGCATTTCAGTAAGGCGGCCACGCATTTCACAGTCCAGATGGTCAGCCGTTGTCGTTTGCCGGACTGATCAAAAGATACCCAAGCCGAGTCAGATGAATATTGTTGCCTGTAACGCTTATCCATCCACAATTCACTGAAGTGATGAGGATGGCCTCCATTTCGTCCAGACCGAACCCTCGATCGAAACCATAATTCACGATCGCATCAACCGGCGCGCCGTCGCCCGTCCTCATTCCGGCATCCGCCATAAATCGCAGCACAATTTCATTTCGCAATTCGATTTCAAAAATCCTTTTGCATCGAAGCTTGAACACGGGCGGTCCGGAGGATGAGGCCGAACCACAACGATTCGCGGCGCCGGGCGGTACGCAGGACGCTGCACCCGTGCTCACACAATCGAGCACTGATAAGGTAGTCTTTGCAACAAGAAACTTCAGTAAAATTGTAGTTCTACACTAGGAGCGTGCGAAATCGTACATTGGCTCCGGTTTCTGATACTTCACGCCACCACCCGGAATCTGAGCGAAGCTTGTCAGTTGATTGCGCAGGGTCCAGGGCGGGTTTACCGCCATCCCTTCAACACTATCCGCCCCCCCAGCCGTGTACAAGACCCACGCGAACCCCTACGCGGTGGGCTTTTTTGTCTCCGCTTAGGCTGCGGTTAGGCTTGCCGACTGGATTGAAGTGCGGCGGCCTCACAGCAATAGATGAATAGGCGGCCTCGATCCGTGATGCCTTGGCGGAACGCCTGAAATACGAACTCCGCGAATTCGTCTTTGTTGAGAAGCGTGCGGTGGAACCACGGTTCGGCGACAATCGCGTCGAATACATCTTGCACAACTTCCATCTCTTCCGGCAGCATCGCTAAGCTTCGGTGCGGCTTGGTTTTGATCGGCGAGCGGACCGGCGCGATCCGGTTATCTGAGACGATCGAAGTCGACGGCGATGAGCTCTTTGCGCAAGCGTGTTCGCTCGGGCTCGAGGGCATAATTGCCAAAGACGATAGCAAACCCTACCGCTCCGGACGGACCGGAGACTGGCTCAAGATCAAATGCGTCCAATCGGAAAGCTTCCTGATCATTGGCTATGAGCATGGCGCCAAGTTTGGCGGTATCGGTCGGCTGCTGTTGGCGGCGCGCACAGTCGGCGGTGTCGGTACCGGCTTCACCAGCGCGTCGGCGACGAAGCTTCGAAAGCAGATGGACAAGATTGCCGTCCCTGCGCCCGCGGTCGACACCGGCAAGAAGCACCCGAAYGTGACGTAGGTTCGGCCGGAGCTGGTCGCGGAGATCGAGTTCCGTGCGTGGACGGAATGACGGCGAGCTTCGGCATGCCTCGTTCAAGGGGGTGGGCGAGGCAGCCGACGTCGGTGATGTGTTCAGTTTGTGACAGCGCTTGTCGATCCTTTTGAATCCGCACCATCGACCCGACGAGCAGAACGGCATAGGTGCCAGGAGCGTTCGTCCCGACAGGGCCTATATCCACGTAAAGCGATGTTGCTTCGTCTTGTGGAACAGGGGCGGGCAGGTCGGGTTCCAGGTTCTCGGATCCCTGCACATCTCCCGTTCTTCTTGGCTGGGTTGGAAGTCGTTGCCGTCGGAGTTATTCTGTCCGCTATGATCATGTCCACCTTGGCCGTTGCCTCCCGCATAGGCGGTAGGTGACGCCAGCAGCAGCGAAGCGGCAATCGACATGGCGAAGTAATGCGTCTTCATCTCGGAGCCCTTGTGCGTTGTCGTGTGGCCCAACAGGCGCGGCGGAGAAGGGTTCCAGTCTGGGCGGCGATTGGCATAAACTCAGAAATGGCACACATCCGGTACCGCGATAGGTACAGGCGCAGACCTCTGTGCTCTCGATATAAGGCGGAGCCTAGGCCGTAAACTCATAAACGGGCTTCCCCTTTGGGTTTGACGGTGATTCAAGGCTGCCATTGATTTGGGAGCCTAATGATGACCCGTCGCCGCCATGAGCTGACTGATTTGGAATGGAATATTATCGCGCCTTTGTTGC
>NZ_JBFUFF010000092.1:0-27359 GCF_056403555.1 Rhizobium sp. P2_G2 | reverse complement strand
CGGCATCTTCCAGCAGCGCTACGCGGCCAATGGCGACACCGTGGGGGCGGCTCAAAACCCGGTCAACAGCTACGGCGGAGGTACTCAAGGCTCTCCGACTACCACGGCGCTTTCCGATGGGGGCTGGGTGGTCACCTGGTGTGGCGAAGGGACGGGCGATGACAACGGCATCTTCCAGCAGCGCTATGCGGCGGATGGCAATGCGGTCGGGTCTCAAACCCTGGTCAACAGCTATACCGCGAATACTCAAGCCTATCCAACAGCCACGGCGCTGGCCGATGGCGGCTGGGTGGTCACCTGGTCTGGCGAAGGGACGGGAGACAGCTACGGCATCTTCCAGCGGCATTTCGCAGCCGACATTGAGGGCTCACGCCATGCCGACAAACTCGCCGGCACAAGCTGGGGCGAATATCTGACTGGCTATGCTGGTAATGACAGGCTTGACGGCAAAGGCGGCAATGATGTCCTGGTTGGCGGCAAGGGCAACGACACCTATGTCGTCGATTCCACGGGCGACCAGGTTCAGGAATTGGCTGCCCAGGGCACAGACACTGTGCTCGCCTCTGTCAGCTACACACTTGGCGATTCGGTGGAAAACCTGAAGCTATCCGGCAAGGCGGCACTCAGCGGCACCGGCAATGCGCTTGCCAATCACATCACCGGCAATGTGGGCGCCAACACGCTCAGTGGTCTTGCCGGTGCTGATACCCTGACGGGCGGTAAGGGCAGTGACACGCTTTTTGGCGGGGCGGATGCAGACCATTTCGTCTTCAAGGCCGGCGACGGTGCCGACACGATCAAGGATTTCGACGCCAAGGATTCGGATCACGATGTCATCGATCTCAGCCACGTTTCGGGGCTCACGAATTTCGCAGATCTCAAAGCCCATCATATGGAGCAGTCTGGTTCATCGGTGGTGATCGACTTTACTGCTCACGATTCCATCGCGCTGGAGGGCGTGAAACTCAAGGATTTATCCGCCGTCGATTTTATTTTCTGAACCTGGGTCCGCATTTGAGAACCGCCAACGTTCACTACAGCCCTCCAATAAACCATCCCCGCCCCAAGGGGCGGGGTGCCTGCCATCCGATCAGCCGTAGTCTTCGGCCGCGCGCGCTTGGGCCGCATCGCTTTATCCGAGGCCGCGTTCAAAAAATCACCTCAAGACTATGTCACAAAATTACAATTCGCCAAAACGTCAAAAGCCGCACAGAACAAAATGTGTCGATACGCCGCGATCTCCACCGAACGGTGGAAGACGGTTCTGATGCCTTGATCTACCGTCGCGCCTGAGCTTGGCAAAGGGCTGCACGATGGACGATCCGATACTCGTATCGGCAAAGGCCGATGAACAGGCAGACAATGACCCCGCCGCAGTTTTTTCGCGCTGACTGAAGGCATTGCGCTGCATTTCATTTCAATATTTTTTGAAAGCGACCCCCATGGACCAGCCTACAGAGATATCCACCTCAGCCGACGGCACGCCTGCAGACAGCTATAGCAACTTTGGTGTGCGGCAGCCGTTTTCGGCCGACGGCAGCAAATTTGTCTTCACGTCCGCAGGCAGCAACCTCGTGACTGGCGACGCCAATGGCGTTGCGGATATCTTCATCAAGGACATGGTGACGGGCGTAGTGACGCGTGTTCCGATCGCGGCGGATCAACTCGGATCGGGAGCGGCCGATGATGTCTCCATTTCTCCTGATGGCACCAAGATCGTGTTCTCGTCTCGTGCCGACAATCTTGTGCCGGGCGACACGGATGGCAAATCTGACATCTTCGTCAAGGATCTTGTGTCGGGAACCCTGACACGAATTTCAAATACCATTGACGGTACGCCCGCCAACAGCTTCAGTCCGACATTCTCACCCGATGGCACGCGGGTTTTGTTCGAAACCTCCAATGTCATAAACAGCGTCACATATGGTGAAGTTTACAGCAAGGACCTGAACACCGGCTCGGTGAGCCTCGTGTCGACGTCGATATCGGGAGCGACCGGAAAGCGCGGCGATAGTGGTGGTGCGGTTTATTCTCCGGATGGCACCAAGGTAGCATTCCTTTCCTCGGATACCGATCTCGTTACGGGCGACACGAATGGCTTTAACGACATTTTCGTCAAGGATCTGGTCACCGGCCAGATAACGCGTGTCTCCACCGACGCAAATGGAAATCAAGCGTCCAATCCAATCGGCGCATACGCTGTCACYGCGCCAAGCTTTTCGCCTGACGGCACGAAACTGCTGTTTGCCACGTCCCTTTCATTGATACCGGGCGAGGATCACAAAACCGGCGCCATCTACATGAAGGATCTGGTTACGGGCGCGGTTCAGCTCATCGCACCGGTTGATCAAGACGCCGTATTTTCTCCGGACGGCGAGAACGTTCTCTACCGATCCCTTGCCAGCGATCTTCCGTCGGATCCGTCTGACAATCCCAATCATTTCACCAGCGCCATTTATGTCAAAAACATCGCCTCGGGCGAAGTCACTCGCGTCGCTTTTACGAGCGGAGAATTTGCGCCGAGATTCTCCCCCGATGGCAGCAAGATCGTCTTCGAATCCAGGGACAGCGGCGGACGCGAGGAAATTTTCAGCGTGCCTTTCGAAGTCAGTGCCAAATCCGCTGATGACTTCTACAAAGGTGGCTATGACGCGGCCCTGGTGGTCGATGCCGCCCATGGCGTGCTGGCCAACGACAAGGACGCCAACGGCGATGCGCTGAAGGCAGTGCTGGTCGATGGACCCGACCATGGGACGCTGAAGCTGAAGGCGGACGGCTCCTTTACCTATACGCCGGATGGTACGTTCATCGGCAAGGAGACATTCGTCTACCACGCATTCGACGGCACAAAGTATGGCAAGGACGCGACCGTCACCATCGATGTCGCCGGCAATATCGAGCGAATCGATACGACGGCCAGCGACGGCCAAGCCAGTTCCGGTGTCTATGGCGATAAGCCGGTGTTTTCGCCTGATGGTAAGTCAGTCGTCTTTTACTCCGGCTCGACCAATCTTATGCCCGGTGTCAGCGGTGCACAGCTTTTTCTGAAAAACTTAGAGACCGGCAAGATCTCCGTCGTTTCCGCGGACGCAAATGGACATTTTATCACTGACTACGGCAGCGAAAATCCGACGTTTTCTGACGATGGCACCAAGATTGCCTTCGCAAGGGGGCCGGATATCATGGTCAAGGATCTGGCCACCGGCTCTCTCACGGTCGTCTCGACCACGGCGCACGGCGTCAAGGGCAATGATCGCTGCGGGGTGCCGGACTTCTCGCCAGACGGCACCAAGATCGTCTTCTATTCGTTTGCCGACAATCTGGTGAATGGCGACACCAACAATCAGCCCGACATTTTCGTCAAGAATCTCGTAACCGGTGCGATGATCCGCGTCTCCACCGCAGCCGATGGAAGCCAGGCCGATGCGGGCAATGGTGGTACGCTGTCGGCGCTCGCGACGTTGCCGACCTTTTCGCCGGACGGCAAGTCCGTGCTGTTTGCCTCTGACGCCGGCAATCTCGTCGCCGGAGACAGCAATACGGCGGAGGATGTCTTTATCAAGAACCTCTCGACCGGTGCAGTCACCCTTGTTTCAACCTCGGTCAATGGCACACAGGGTAATAGCGGATCCTACGCGCCGGTGTTTTCGCCCGACGGCACCATGGTGGCGTTTGCCAGTGGTGCTGACAATCTGGTCTCTGGCGACACGAATCATACGGCTGATATTTTCGTCAAGAATCTCAAAACCGGCGAAGTCACGCTGGTATCGACGAACGCTGCCGGACAGCAGACGGACGGAACCGGCTATCTGGGCAGCGAATCTCCGGTTTTCTCGCCGGATGGCAAACGCATTGCCTTCATCTCGAATTCCCCTGGTCTCGTGCCCGGCAGCTACAGCAACAGCAGCGTTTTCGAGAAGAACCTGGTCACAGGCACCATCCGGCTGGTCTCCGCCGATGGGTTCGAGGTCGATGGCCACGGATCGGCGGTCGGCGCTCTGAGCTATTCCGCCGACGGCAAGAAGATCGTTTTCGAGTCCTATGGCGACAAGCTGGTGCCCGGCGACACCAATGGAAGCATAGATGTGTTCGTCAAGGATCTGACCAAGTTCCCCATCAACAGCGGCAAGAACAACACGCCACCAGTGGCCAATGCCGACGGCTACTCGACGGATGAAGGCGTGGCGCTGCACGTTGCCAAGTCTAAGGGCATACTCGCCAACGATACCGATGCACAGAAGGATGCGCTCACTGCAGACCTGGTCAAGGGTCCTGCCCACGGCGAGCTTACCCTCAATCCGAACGGTTCATTCGACTATACGCCGGATGCCGGCTATAGCGGCAATGACAGCTTCACCTACCGTGCCAGCGACGGTACCGACACCAGCAGCACGACCAAGGTCACCTTGACGATCGCCCCCGACGAGACTGTCCGCAGCGGCGTGACCTATACGCTCAACGCCCACCAGCTCAATCTGATCTTGACCGGCAGCAAGGCGATCGACGGCACCGGCAACAGCCTCGACAACAGCCTGACCGGCAATGGCAACGACAATGTTCTCAATGGCATGCTGGGCAACGACACGATGACCGGAGGCGGAGGTCACGATACTTTCGTCTTTGACACGACACTCAAAAAATCGAATGTCGATATGATCACCGACTTCAGCCATGCCGCCGATACGTTCAGTCTCGACCATGATGTATTTGCAGGCTTGAAAGCCGGAAATCTGGCCAGCAGCGCTTTCAAAACTATTTCCAGCGCCACATCGATGGCTGGCGTCGATAGTTCTGACCGCATCCTCTACGACAAGGCGCACGGCGACCTCTACTTCGACCAAGATGGTTCCGGCAATAAATTTGACCGGGTGCTGTTTACGCATGTCACCGACAAGACCAGCCTCGACCATACGGATTTTCATATTATCTGAACGTGATTTTACAACGGCAGAACGGGCAGGTGGACCGCCGATACGTCAACAAGGCATCGTAAACTTAACGGGAACGAGGCAGTCGTAGTAGCCCGGTTGCACCATGGCGGTTCACGCCCGAGCGATTTTTGCCCACAGGTTCATCGCCTCTGAACGCAGTTCGCAATGATGGCTGGATGAGATGTCGTGGCGGGGGATGTGGAACAGGTTGGCGATCGGATCATGGATGGAGACGAAGCGCTGTAGATGTCGCTGTGACTTGAAGCGTTTCATGATCCATTCCCGTCGCCGGAATGGCTGGTGGGAGTTCTCCGCCCGATTGTTCAAGCTTTTATGCGAACGGTGTTCGACACCCGGCATGATCTCTCGCTTCGCGGCGGCGTAAGATCGCAGCTTATCGGTGATCATCACTCGCGGGGGGCGGCCTTGGCCCTTCAACAGCTTGCGCATCAGGCGCTTGGCTGCCTTGGCGTTGCGGCGACTCTGAACCAGAACGTCGAGGACGAAACCATTCTGATCGACGGCGCGCCAAAGCCAGTGCTTCTTGCCGCCGATCGAAACGACTGCCTCGTCGAGGTGCCACTCGTCTCCCAGCCGACCGGCTGAGCGGCGGCGAATTTCGCTGGCGAAGGCGCGGCCGAACTTCTCTGCCCAAAGGCGGACAGTCTGGTGCGAGACAATAATCCCTCGCGCCGCCAGCATGTCCTCGACCATCCGCAAGCTGAGAGGAAAACGGAAATAGAGCCACACCGCGTGAGCAATGATTTCAGCGGGAAAGCGATGGCGGCGGTAGAGCGGGTCACGGTCTGTCATGACCCGTCTTCTCACATCGAAATCCACGATTCGTTAAGTTGACTATGCCTTGCGGCCCGTAAATATCTTCGCGACAAGCCCACTGCGACAGACTCTGCCCCACCATTCAGCGACGCCCGCCTCCCGCCAACGTGGGTACCGATTGAAATTGATAGGATTCAGTTTTAATCGTTTCATGAAAACATGCGCGCATGCATGAGCGACTCGAGGATGCAATCGTGAAGACGGGACGGCGGCTTTCGGCTTCAATCGGGCGCAGGACACAGGCACGCGACGATCTTCCCGGAATAAGTCCGGTCGATATCGCCGATCACAACTCACGCACCGCCCTTGCCATGCTGCGCCGTTTCGGACCGCTCACGCGGCAGGAATTGTCGGCGCGTCTCGGGCTGACAGAGCCGGCGATTACCGGCATCATGCGGCGTTTGCAGGATGCCGGCCTCATCGGCGAGCGCAAGCGGCAAACCGGTGGCAGATATAGCGCCGTGGAATTCATGCTCCTGGCCGATGGCGCCCATTCGGTCGGTGTCAATCTGACCACATCGGGTACCGAAATCGTCATCATGAATCTGGCCGGTGTCGTGGTTAGCCGGCGTAAGATCGGCGACTGTGCGGAAATCGGCGGGACTGTTGCCGCCATGCTCAGGGATGCCGGGATTCAGTGCGGCACGATCGGCAATGGCATTGCGCTTGGTGCGGGAACCGTTGTCGATCGGGAGGCGATCAGGGCATCGCTTGCGCCAGCTCCTGTTTTCTTTCTCGATGACACGGAAGCCGCCGTCATTGCCGAGCGCATGCTCGGCATTGGGGAACCCGAGGGCGGTCTCGTTGTCATCCTGATCGACGAGACCGTGCGGGCCGGATTGCTGATCGGCGGGAAGATCTTTCGCGGCATGCATAGACGCGCCGGCCAGATCGGCGCCATGCGCTCGGGACAGAGGCATGCCAGCCTTGACGAGGTGGCGACGGTAACCTCTCTCGAGCGCCATATCGCCGAAAAAGGCCCCGCATCCGTCGAAGACTGGGCAATGACCGCCGCCAGCCATCTTCTCGACGCGATCGTCGCCATATCGGGTTTCGTTGCCCCGGGCGCCGTGCTGATCGGCGGTTCGCTGCCGGACCATGTGATCGACATGATCATCGCCCGGATGATGCGGGAAAGGGAAAAGCAAAGCGCCTATTTCGTGGCTGCGCCCTGGATCCCTCCGGTCAATCGCACTTCTCTGCCGGGGGCCGGCATTGCCGCTGGCGCGGCCCTTCAGCCCTTCCTGGAGATTCTGTTGCCAAAGGTGCTTCCGCAGCCGCTCAACCCGGCCTGAACATCGGACGGTCAGTGCGCTCCGGCCTGCTGTTCCTTGGGTGGGCTGCTGAGCGGAACCCGGAAGCGTTGCGCCGCCTCGGCGGAGGGCAGGCCCAGCTTGTGCGCCAGCGGGATGGCGGCGGCACCAAGGGCTGCGGCATCTTCCGAACTTGCGGCGCGGTGCAGGGACGGCGCCTGTGCGCCGAGATGCATGATTTCTTCGTGCACATAGACCAGCAATTCGTCGATCAGCCGCACCGGGAACCGTCCGCCGATCAGCACGCCCTCCGGATCGACGATCATGCCGATATGCACGATGGCTTCGGCGATCTTCACGCTCACCTTGCGCAGCCAAGTGCTGAGAAGGCGCCGGCCATTGTCGTCGAGATCAAGCAGATCGGCCGGTGTTGCCACGTCGAAGCCGTTGTTCTTCAGGTAATCGAGCAGGATGAACAGCGAGAACATCTCGCCAAGCGGTCGGCTTTGCCCGGCAAGTGGTCCATCGTCGAACACGACCGGCAGCCAGCCGATCTCGCCGCCCAGGCCGCTGGCGCCCTTGTGACGAATGCCGTCGATGACCAGGCTGCCGCCCAGGCAGGCATTGGCGAGGATATAAAAGAAGCTGCGGATTTCGGTGCCCAGTCCGTATTCGATTTCGCCCAAGGCGGCGGCGTTCGCGTCATTGTCGATGAAGACCGGATGGTTGGACATGGCTTCCAGGGCGCCGCGCACATCGAAGCCGCTCCAGCGGCGGTAATTCGGCGGCAGACCAATCACCTGCACCTCGCCGAGCCAATCCGGGATGGCGAGACCGATGCCGGCCAGACGCGCCTCGCTGACGACCCTGCGACGCAGGAACGAGGAGAGCGCATCCTCCATCAGGCTGACAAAGGTATCCGGCATGATGAAGCGCTGCTCATGGTGGATCCGGCCGCGAACCGCTCCGGTGGCATCGACGGCGACAATCGTGAGGTGATCGCGATCGATGTTGGCGCCGATCGAAAACACGCCTTCCGGATCAATCTCCAGCTCGATCGCCGGCTGGCCGCGCAAGCCATGGCGGCGGCGGGCCTCGACGATCAGGCCCTCATCCAGCAGGCGATCGACGATGCGGGTGACCGCCTGCTTCGTCAGCCGCGACTGACGCGCCAGTTCGGTGCGCGAGATGGGCGCGCTTCGATGGATAGCACTCAGGATCATCGTGCGGTTCTGTACCGCCGCTTGTTCCGTGTTCGAACCCGCAAATTTCAAATCCGCCTCTCAGCCTTCTGTCTCGCCGCTGTGAGCGGCCACGGTCCCGGCAAACTAAGCCTTCATTGCCAGAAAAGATATTCATCGGGAGAACCTGAGTGCCAGCCGCCCACAACAGATCAGGATTTCGAAATCCGCCAGCTCTTGACCTCGAACGGGCGGAGGCCTTCGGTTGGCACATCAGGCATGGTTTCCTCAAGGATGCTCACCGGTCCCTCAAGGCGCCAGCCTTTGGGCAGACCGAGGGCAAAATCGCCGCGGCGTCCTGCGGGTTCGTATACGCGCACGATCAGTCCGTCTCCGTCCTCGCAAGGCTTGATGGCGGAAAGGGCCGCATCGATTCCGGAGACGGTCAGCGGTTGCCAGGCGCCGACTGCACGACCCGAAACCGGAACGGCAAGAAGCGGCTGGTTCAGGTCTTCGGCTTCTTCCCTCACAGCGCCTTCATACCATGTGCCTGCGTGCGGCATCAGTGAATAGGTGAAGGATTGCAAGCCCTCGTCGGCCATCGGGTCCGGATAGATCGGCCCTCGGACCAAGGACAGGCCGAGGACATTGCCCCGCATGCTGTGGCCGTATTTGGCATCATTCAACAACGCAAGACCGAAGCCGGGCTCGGAAAGATCGACGAAGCGGTGCGCCGGTGCTTCGAACATCGCTGCATCCCATGACGTGTTGGAATGCGTCGGGCGCTCGACCACGCCGTATGCGCATTCGCAGGTGGCGCGGGCATTGCGGACGGCAACGCCGGTCTCGCTGCGGAGCAGCACGCGCCGGTCGTGCCAGTCCAGCTCGGTCAGGATATCGAGCCGGCGGGCGTTAGCGCCGAGCGACAGGATCTGAGTAATGCGCGAATGGCGCCATGTCCGGACGATCTTGATGGCGGCGCGATGAGGACCGGCTTCGATGATCTCAAGACTGTCGAATGTGGTGATTTCCTCAGAGCGCTTGGCGTAGTCTTCCTCGACATCCCATGCATCCCAGTTGCGCGGCTTGTCGGCAGGATAGGCGAGCAGGCGGTTGCCGACACCGTCCAAGGCCTCGCGCCCGGTGGGCTTGTGCAGGATGCTCGCAATCGAGCCATCGGCGGCGAGTACGACCCTGAGCACATCGTTTTCGAGGTGCTCCCGGCTCGCCGACACGCCCGATTGCGGCGCAAGCGCCTCATTCGGCAGGACAGCAATGCCGAGTGGCGGAAGACTGCCTTCGGCCGAGATCAGGCGGCCTTCGGCGAGGGTCAGGCGAAGCGGCCGTTCGGACAGTGACGGATTGACCACCAGCAGAGAACCGCCCGCACCGGCCGGTAACCGACTGGCGATCGCCGCCATTGCCGCATCCTGCGCCGCGCTTCCGTCGGCAATCGCCTGTTCGAGTTCATGCCTGGCGTCGTCATAGACCTCGGCGATCGAAGAGCCGGGCAGGATATCGTGAAACTCGTTTTTCAACACAGTTCGCCATTCCCGCTCCATGGACCGAGGGCGCTCGCTGCCGATGAGATGGGCGAGGCCGGCCAGCGTCTCGGCCGTGATCAGGCTGCGCTCGGCCTTGCGATGCAGGCGCTTTACGGCGCTCTGACTGGTCAGCGTCGCCCGGTGCAGTTCCAGGTAGATCTCTCCCTGCCAGACATGAAGTTTCTTTTCGTTGGCGCTTTTATGCGCCGCGTCGAAGAAATCGTGAACCTTGGTCCAGCGCGCTTCCGGAAGGGCGGGAAAAACACGCAACTGTTTCGCGCGCGCAATCATTTCCGGCGTCACGCCGCCGCCCCCGTCGCCATAACCGACGCAGAGCAGGGTCGTGTCGTGCTTGTCCTTCTGGCGGAAATTCTTCCAAGTGGGAACGAAGCAGTCGGGCTGCACGAAGCCGTTATAGCCATGCATCGGATTGTCGAATGTGTGTGCCAGAACCCGGCTGCCGTCCAGGCCTTCCCACCAGAAGAGATCGGCGGGAAAGCGGTTGGTTTCCGACCAGTTGACCTTGATCGTGAAGAAGCTGTTCATACCGCCCTGGCGCAGAAGCTGGGGCAGGGCTCCGGAAAAGCCGAAACAATCCGGCAACCAGCAAACCGTGTGGCGCGTGCCGAAGGTTTTTTCGAAATAGCGCTGCCCGTAAAGGATCTGGCGGCTGAGGCTCTCCCCGGTCGGCATATTGGTGTCGGGCTCGACCCAGGTTCCGCCGACCGTTTCCCATTGCCCGGCCTGCACGCGCTCGACAATCTTTTCCAGCAGTTGCGGGTCGTCTTCGGCAAGCTGGGCATAGTACTGCGCGGTCGATTGATTGAAGCGGAAATCGTCCGAACCTTCCATCAGCGAGAGCGCGGTGTAGAAGGTGCGGCGCATTTTCCGCCGCGTCTCGCCATAGGGCCAGAGCCAGGCGAGATCGATATGGGCATGACCGGTCAGGGCGATCTTGCCTTGCGGTGGGAAACGCTCGCGCAACCCCTTCAATCGTTCGATCAGTGCCTCATAGGCTGCGATCACGGTTCGGCGCTGTGCATCGTCCAACCCTTCGGGCGATGCTTCCAGCGCCGGCAATTGCCAGATCTTCTGTTGCATGGGCGATGGAGCCATCCGGGCGATGTAAGCGGCTGTCGCCGAAGGCCAGTCGAGGCTGTAGAGCGCGTCTTCCACCGCATCGAGGAGATGTGGCACGACATCGTGGTTTTCCAGCACGGAAACCGCTTCAGCGATCTGCCGCAACAGCAGCCACAGACGGTCCACGGCGTCATCCAGCCAGATGAATTCGGCACGGGCCAGCTTTGGCTCGCGCACAGGTTCGCCGAAAGGCAGGCGAGCAACGCTTTCGGAGGAGATGCGAACGTTCCGCGACGGGATCGGGAATTCACGATGATAGGGGTCGAGCCCATAGCTTTTGCCAGCGCCGTCCGCATCGGTGATAGTAATCAGGCTTTCGCCGCCAAGATCGAGGACGAGACGGGTCTCGCTCAAAGGCCAGTCAGAGGGAGCCTCGGCGGCACAGGCAAAATGCACGGCCCCATCTTTTCGCGGCCAGGCCGAACCGATGGCGATCGACTGACCCTCAAAGCTCCATCCATCGATATGCGCCGTCTGCCGTGCGCGCCAAAATTCCAGCTCCTGGGCACGCTTCTGAAGGCGTTCGAGGCGTTGGGATGAGGTCAAAGTCATGATGAAATCCTGATGCTGTGATAGGGGTCAGCCCTTGACCGCGCCTGCGGTCATGGCGCTGAGGATGAGGCGTTGCAGGGATAGGAAGGCGACGATCGCCGGAACGACGGAGACGAGGCAGGCAGCTGCCAGAAGCTGGATGGAGGAATCGTTCTGCGTGCCGGCATATTGGAAAATGCCAACGCCGATCGGCGTCAGCGATTCCTTGGTGATCAGCAGGAACGGAACCAGGAACTGCGACCAGCCGGCGATGACGGCGATAATGAATGCGGAAGCCATGGCAGGGGTCGAGAGCGGCAGGATGATCCGCCAGAACACACCGAAGCGATTGCAGCCGTCGATCAGTGCGGCCTCGTCAAGATCTTTGGGAATGCCGTCTATGAAGCCTTTAAGGATCCAGGTCACCATGGGGACGACGAGGGCGATATACACCATCGTCGCGCCGAAATGGCTGTCGGTCAGGTGGATGGCGGCCATGTAGCGATAGAGCGGCACCATGATCACCAAGGGGGAGATCATCTGGAAGGCGAGCAGGACCATCATCCACGGGCCTTTGCCACGAAATTCGAACCGGGAGAAGGCGTAGGCCGCCGGAAGCGCCACGATCAGGCAGCCGATCGCGCTGGCGGACGATAGTTTCAAGGCATTCCAGAGATAGCCGGCGAATTTTTCGGACGAGAGGATGGTGATGAAATTGTCGAGCGTCGGCGCCTTGGGTATGAACCGGCTGACGCCAAGGAAAACTTCCTTGCGTGTCCGCAGGGCCAGAGACAGCAGCCAGAGCAGCGGCCAGGCAAAGAACAGGAAGGTCGCTGCCAGAAAGAGATAGCTGAGCGCATCGCCGAGGCGGTTTTGCGTCGATACCTTCATCGGCCGTCTCCTTTCGGCAGGAACCGGGCATAGATCAGCGCCAATGCAAGGCTGATCACCAGCATCAGGATGGAGAGGACCGAGCCGACGGCAAGGTCGTAATTGCGGAAGACGGCGTTGAATGTGTAAAGCGAAAGAACCTCCGTCGCCCGGCCTGGTCCGCCGCCGGTCAGGGAAATGATGGCGTCGAACGTGTTCAGCGTCTGGATCGTGATCAGGATCATGTTGACGAGAATGGCCGCACGCAATTGCGGCAGCGTCACATGAACGAGCTTTTGCCATGAACTGGCACCATCCACCTCGGCGGCCTCGTGAAGGACCGGATCGATCGCCTTGATCGCCGCATACATGACGACCATTGAAAAAGCCGTGCCACGCCAGACATTCGAGAGCACGACAGACCAGATCACCATGTCCGGATCGGACAGCCATTGAACCGGCGCGATGCCCACGGCGCGCAGGATGCTGTTCAGCCCGCCGAACGGCGCCTCGTTGAACAGCATTTTCCAGATGATGCCGCCCGCAATGCCCGGCACGACCCAGGCAATTAGCGCGGTCGTGCGCACGATGGTCGTACCGAACAGCAGCCGCGCTTCCGAACGCACCACCACCAGGGCGATGGCGAGTCCGAACGCCTGTTGGATGATGACGCTTGCCGAGGTGAAGACGAAGGTCACCCCAAGAATCTGTGGCAGTTCAGGCCGCATCAGCGTATCGACGATGGTATTCAGCGTGTATCGCCCGTCGCCGCCAAGCAGCGTCATGTTGGTGAAGGCCAAGCGAAACACGTCGAGCATCGGGTAGAGATAGAAGATCCCCAGAACCAGGATCAGCGGCATGAGCCAAGGCATGACGGCGGGTGTGTGCCGGGTCGCAATGCTGGAAACCATGACTGGACTCGCAGCTTCGGCGCTAATGTTCGTCATCGGCCCATCCGATTATCAGACATGCATGAAGCCCGGCGGCGCAGGTTGAATATCCGCTACGCCGCCGGATATGTTACGACCGCCCGAAGGCGTCGAGCGAGGCTTTGAACGCCTCGTCGACGGCGGCGTCGGTCGGCTGGGTGCCGGTCAGCACTTTGCCCATCATGATTTGTATCTGGTTGGAGATTTCAGGATAGACGGGTGCGCCGGGGCGAGCCTGGCCGAACTTGAGCGCAGCCGCAAAGGTTTTGTTCGCCTCGGTGGAGAACACCTTGTATTTTTCATAGAAATCGGCCCGCGTCGGAAGCTGCTCCTGCAGCTCGTTTGCCGGACCCATATAGATCTCACGGGTCAGATCGGCGCACATCTTGACCTTGGCCTGGTCTTTGCTGAACGAGGCGACCGTCCAGCCACCGGTGCCGGTCGAACGCTCGTCTTTCGTCGGGCCGGGGAGGGGCGAAAAGGCCCACTTTGCAAATTCCGCCGGCTCCAGCGCGCTCTTGAGCTGCGCATATTGCCAGTTGCCGCCGACGAATAGCGCGGTGGTTCCGGCCGTGGCGGCGGCGTTGAAGTCGTCATAATTGCCGATGGTCGCAACGCGCTTGGGTGCGGCGCCGGATTCGACCAGATCGCGGTAATAGTTGACCGCCTTGATGAATTTGTCGCGGTTGGCACCCTCGCCGAAGACGGGCTTGCCGGCGTCATCTACGAGTTTGCCGCCCTGGGCCCAGAAATTGGCGAGCCAATCGAAAGTCGTTCCTTCATAGCGGCTGCCGTTGAAAAGCACGCCTTCCATGCCCTTTTTAGTCGAGGCAAGCGCTGCCTTCTTGAGTTCGTCCCAGGTCTGCGGCGCATCCGGAACGATTTCGGTATTGCGATAGAGGACGCGAAGGTCCGTGGACCACCACCAAGCATAGATCTGGCCGTCCGTGCCAGTAATGCCGTCGCGAATGAACGGGAAAAGCTGGTCGATCTCCTCCTTCTTAAAATAGGGCGAGAAGGATTGCAGCACGCCCGCTTTCTTGAACAACGGCAGGACGAAGGAATCGACCGCCGCACAATCCGGAGCGGTGCCGGCCTTTGCCTGTTCCAACATGCGGGCCTGTTCCTGGCCTATATCGCCCGACATCATCTGCAGTTCGATCTGCCATCCCGGATGATTGGCGATGAAGGCGTTGAAGAGCTTGGCATAGCCCGCCGCATAGACGGGTTCATTGTTGCGCGGCCCGTCGGTGGTCATGCGGAACACCAGCTTGTTGGGCGCATCCGCCGGGCCGACGGTATCGCCGGTAATGGTTTCCTGCGCGTGGGCGCCAAGCGGCAAGCAAAAGGCAGAGCCGGCGACAAGGGTGAGCGCCAATACATTTCTCTTCATGGAATACCTCCCAGGGCTCAAAGAGCGTTTCCGACCTGCGCTGCCTCCACAACAACGTTCTTCTCAGGTCGGTACGATTAGGTTAAATCACTTTTCTTTCCTGTCAAGTAGATGCTGAATCCTGAAGTCGTGCCCGCGAGCGCCGGAACCCGCTTCTGGTCTATCTCTGTTTCGTGCCGACAGAGTCTCTGCCAATGCCGCTCACGTCGGCGCGAATGCTTGAGCTTGTTCGAATGCAGCGCCTAGCCCTGCTGGATCCTGATTGGACTCCAGCGGAGTGCGCGCGCACCCCGACCGGCGCGTCTTATTGTCGAATTCCGCCTGATGAAAGAAAGCGGGCAGTCGCTGCGACACAGCTGCGTTCGATCCTTGAACCCACAGCTATGCCCGCAACGTGAACGAAATCAGTGCTATATGAATAAATGGGGCAAGGTCGACGGTTCAAGTCTCTTCAACTGCTGCATTCCTCCCGTTTGTTAAGAGCTGGTCGGGTTGGCGGTGTGATGGAAATATGCTTTCGCTTCGCTCCTGATCAGATACCCCTCCGTTGAGCATCAGTAGGTCAGTTCCGGTGACCAAATAGCAAAGGTTCTGCAGCGCCTGCGTGGCCTCTCGCCTCCCTCATGCCGCAATCTGGCATGTCACCTACTTTTGGTTTCTCGTTTCAATCAGCCGCCGTTTAGATTTCAAATGGTCATGCCTTGACTTTCAATCGGTCATCACCATAGTTTCAAACAGTCATCGAAAGGAATGAAGCTGTGGCGCTGTATCCAAGGCTCGTTGAGCAACGGGTTGTCGACGCCTTGTCAGACACCCGAGTCGTACTGATCGTAGGTCCCCGACAATCAGGAAAAACGACGTTGGCCAAGAAGATGGCTAACGAGGGGATGGAGTACTACACGCTGGATAATGCGACGACCCTGGACGCAGCGCGACAGGATCCAGTTGGCTTTGTAAGAGGTATGGATCGCGCCATCGTCGATGAAATTCAGCGCGCTCCCGAGCTGTTGCTGGCCATCAAGGAAAGCGTGGATACCGACCAGCGCCCAGGGCGTTTCCTCCTGACCGGTTCAGCCAATCTCATGACGCTGCCACGCGTGGCGGATTCGCTCGCAGGGCGCATAGAGGTCGTTCGATTGCTGCCGCTTGCGCAAAGCGAGATCAGAACTGCCAGCGCCAGCTTCCTGCGCGACGCCTTTCAAAACGAAGCTAAGGCCGGAGAACTCGTCGTCGGAGACGACCTGATGGCTGCGGTTCTGGCCGGTGGATATCCCGAGGCATTGGGCCGCAAAACCTTGAGCCGCAGACAGGACTGGTATGCGGATTATATCCAGGCGATCGTTCAACGCGACGTTCGCGATGTCGCGCAAATCGAGCAGATTGCTCAAATGCCGCGCCTGCTACGCATTCTGGCAGAGCATTCTGGACAGCTCGTGAACTATTCCGGAATTGGCGCCGCTATCGGGATGAACCACATCACAACGCAAAAATATGTCGGAATCTTCGAGAACCTGTTCCTCGCTCGAACCGTGCAACCCTGGTTTTCGAACAAACTGAAACGCCTGACCAAAACACCGAAAATACATTTCCTCGATTCTGGTCTTCTCGCATCCCTTCGTGACCTCTCTCTCGACCGCCTGCGCGACGACAGGGGTCAGTTCGGGGCATTGTTGGAGACGTTCGTTTTTGGCGAGATCCTTAAACTCGCGGGCGGGGGGCAAACTCACTTCGAGTTTTCGCACTTTCGTGACAAGCAACAGAACGAAGTCGATATCGTCATCGAAGACCAAAGGGGGAGGATTGTCGGTATTGAGATAAAAGCGGCAGCATCCGTCTCGAATTCCGATTTTTCGGGTTTGCGAATTTTGGCCGAAGCATCTGGAGAGCGCTTTGTTTCGGGCATTGTCTTGTACGACTATAACAAGGTGATTCCATTCGGTGAACGCCTATCCGCCGTGCCAATTTCCGCATTGTGGCATTAGCGCCCGGGAATTTCGCTTCAGTCTCCAGACCCGAGCATTCTTGAAAATTCGATGGTGTCGATCAAAATTGGCGTCAGGTTCGATTCCCTTCAACCGCTAAAAATTTCTCGTCGAATGATGGGTTGCAGGTGCTCGTTGCAGGAATTGCAGGTTCGAAGGTTCAAACTCCCTCCTATTATTTTGGGCCATTATGAGCTGGTCACGTTTTGCTTTGCCAACGATTGTTTGTCGGTCAAGTGGCGAACGTCGCTCCAAGTAGGAAGATCTCCATCTTATTCTACCAAAGTCGCACATTCCCGGGTTTTGCTTCGAATTTTCCCTTCTCAATTTTGAGGGCTACCTCCACGATGCGCAGGGCAATCGGGTGAGTTAATTTCTGCGGATTACGGCGTCCAGATCCTCGGCTTGTGCCGACGACTATCGCCAGGAGGGCAAAACCCGAGCCGCTTATGGAGATGAGATCGTTTCTCGGTTGGCCATACGTGAGCCGACGATCGTACGCCATCCCGCATGCTGCATGGCCGCCTTCCCAGAAGTAGGAAATCGTGGCGCGCTGGACTTTGTCGAGGATGTCGTTTGTCGAGGGGTGCTGCACGGCTACTCTGTCATCAGACGATTGACTGCGCGCTCGACGATGAGGTGGACAACAAAACGTCTGGCCTGATGACCTGGATAGGAACGCTCTCGTTTTCAATGCGGCCAAACGGTTACGGCAATCTTTCCCACGTCGATCAATCGCGCGTCACCTGTTGGGCCTGCTCCGGTCTGGATACCTCGGGCAGCCGCACGGTGATCTAACCGCCGCGTTCAACCAGATGCGCACGCGTCGACGAAGGTTCGAACGCGTCGGCGAAATATTGCGTCTCATGCAGTACCAGTCCATTGCGGACTTCCATGATGCTCACCGCGTACGAGGGCACGCCGTCATAGCTCAGCACGAATTCGCTTATCCAGAGACCATCGCTGCCCAGGATCCGCCGAATCGTAAAGCGCTTCTTGTTTGGTTGCAGGCGTCGGCTCTCTTGAATATTCTTGCGACCGCGGATGCGCTCGCCGGACTGCGGATAATCGAGCACGGCGTCCTCGTGGTAGATTTTGTGCTCGGTATCGAAGTTGCTTTCATCGGCGGCCGTCCAATGCCGCTCCAGCGCTTCCCGCACTGCCCTGTCGTCCATTTCGATTTCCTCTCGAGATCCTTGAGCCAACATTCCAAAGGACTGCACCACCACGCAGTTTTCGCCTCGGAAGCTTGATGCATGGAACCTTTCATAGTGCGGGTCGCTCGCCGATGACTTTCTAGGTTGCCGCCGGTTGGTGATCCCCGAAGCGTTCCGCTAGTTCGTCAACCAGAACGCGCTTGTTTTCCGAATAGTCGATGGGCACGACCACAACGTGAACTCCACCAGTGGCGAATGCGTTCTCCAGCGCTGCCTTCTGATTCCTCACATCGCTGACGCGCGTGCCCTTGGCTCCATGTGCTTCGGCAAAGGCGACGAAGTCCGGATTGGTGAATGTCATGCCGAAGTCGGGAAAGTGGTCGATAGCCTGCTTCCAACGGATCATCCCGTAGGCATTGTCTTCGATGATCAGTACGACGAGATTAAGCTTCAACCTGACTGCTGTCTCCAGTTCTTGTGCGTTCATCATGAAGCCACCGTCGCCGCAGACAGCCATGACGCGGCGCTCAGGGTAAAGCAGGGAGGCCATCATGCCGGACGGCAAGCCTGCGCCCATCGTGGCCAATGCGTTGTCCAGCAGCAGGGTGTTAGCCATTCTCGTACGGTAGTTGCGCGCAAACCAGATTTTGTACATTCCGTTGTCAAGCGTGACGATACCATCGTCGGGCATGACTGCACGGATGTCATGAATGAGCCGCTGCGGTGTCGGCCGGTCCTCGGTCGCCCGGTCAGCGATCCTGGCGAGGATTCTTTCTCGCAGGGACAGAAGCGCCCGGGCATTCTTGAGCTTGCCGTCGATACGGTCTCCGAGGAGCTTCAGCGACGGGCCGATGTCGCCGACGACTTCGATTTGCGGGAAGTAGACCTCTTCGACGCGCGCCGGCTGATAGCCGACATGTATGACTTTCGGACCGCCGGATCCCATGATGAAGGGCGGCTTTTCCACGGTGTCGTGACCTATTGTCAAAATGACATCGGCCCTTTCGACCGCCTCGTGGACGTAGTCTTTTTCGGTCAGTGCTGCCGTCCCGAGATAGAGTTCAGTGCCGCCCGGCACCGTGCCTTTGCCCATCTGCGTGTTGAAATACGGTATTCCTGCGCGCACGACAAAGTCGGCAAGGTCCGAGGTCGATCTTGGCCTCGATGCTGCCGCGCCGAGCATTACCAACGGTCGTTCCGCGGCAGCCAGCATGGCGGCAGCCCGGTCAAGCGCGGCGGCGCTGGCGACCGGCAGTTCGAGGTCATGTGGAGGAATCATGCTCGGATCACCACCATCCTCCGCAGCGATGTCTTCGGGCAATTCGAGATGGACGGGACCGGGCCTTTCTTCCTGGGCAAGTCTGAACGCCTCACGCACGACCGTCGGGATGGTTGATGCGGAGACGATCTGACGGGAAGCTTTGGTAAGTGGTCTCATCGTCGCGACGATATCGACGATCTGAAACTGCGCCTGGCGCGACGAAAGAATGCCCTTCTGGCCGGTGATCATGACCATCGGCATCGCGCCGAGAAGCGCATAGGCGGCTCCGGTGGTAAAGTTGAGAGCACCTGGACCAAGGGTCGCCAGGCATACGCCCGGCTTGCCTGTCAGCCTGCCGTAGGTCGCGGCCATGAAGGCGGCCGCCTGCTCATGTCGTGTCAGCACCAGCTTGATCGAGGATGCGCGAAGTGATTCCACGAAGTCGAGATTTTCCTCGCCCGGAATTCCGAAGACGTACTTGACGCCTTCGTTCTCAAGTGCGCCGACGAGTAGGTCCGATCCTTTGGCCATGGACTATCTCCTTTTCAAGCATCATGCTCCTGGCAGCGCAGTTTTGGAACCATCGCGTTGAATGAACGGTCAAAAGTGTTGCCGTCAACAGCTCTGAAAGAGCATCCGGTCGACCGATCAATTCTCCACAAGGCGGCGAAGCCGGCCGTTCCGGGTATCGATGGCAGTTCGCACGCCGGAATAGGCTACTCGAAATTCAGAACGCTTCGCGCGCTCGGACTTTCGGCGGTGGTGCTGACGGGGCTGCCGATTGCCGAGCTGCTGGTGCTCTCCGTGTTTGCAGGACTGGTCGGCGTGGAGCTCGGCTATCTAATGCGTCCCTCCTGCTACCCGGCGGCGTCGCCACGCTCCAGGGCCTCTACGGAGCGACGCTGCCGGGCACGTTGACGCTCAGGCCGGAATGGTCGGCGGCTGGGCTCGGCACTGCGGTTCTCGGCGCTTTGGGCCCCGCTGGGCGAAGTTTGTGGCAGGTCTTGAGACTGCCACTGCTTGCGCCGGCGCGGCCTCGCGCATGGGCGATGGCCTCGGGCAGGACCAGGCGGATGCAGGCTGTCGCGGCCGCTCACCTCCTGGCATCAGCCGCCATTCTCGTCCAGTTCGGCTCGGGACTGATCGCAGGCCTCGCCGTGCTCGGCGCATTGCTGCTCGGGTCGGCGCTGCTGCTGCCCGTCGCGCTCTCCCTTCTGCTGGCCAGATGCGCAAGCTTGCGTTCCTTTTGGCACTTCCACGTCCTCAACTAAGGCGTATCTATGCCGGAGACGAACGGAGTACTCTCGCGCAGCCGCCGCACCAACTGTCCGTCGCATTTGAGGGTCTCGCCATCGACGACGGCCAGATGAGCACAGACGATCAGCTTGCGATCATGGTTCTTTCCTTGCGCGGTCGGAGACCCTGCGTCAGGTCACGATTTGAAATTAAGTCACGCAGCCTCATGCCATAGCCGGAAACGCGGCCGAAATTGCACTTGATTTGTTCTCTATATGTTCATTGGATGGTGTCCGGCAAGCGGCGGGTCTGCACGGACGCATTTCCGTAGGAGCAATTGTCCCTTTGACTGGAACGAAAGTAGACGCCGACCGTTGATCTGAGTTGGAGCAGCCGCGCAAAAGATAGTGCTCACTCCCAGGAGACTTCCATGGATATCACCACAATTCTCGTAATCGTGCTCATAGTTATATTAATTGGCGGCGGCGGCTTGTATGGTCGGGGACGTTGGTACTGAGCAGGTAGGCCTGTAACATGTTCCGCGTCGTGACAGCGCTGGCGAGATTTACTTATGGCGAATCGATTCAAAGTCGGCGACCGCGTAGGCTGGAATTCCGAGGCCGGGCGCGTCAGCGGTACAATCACTCGCGTCCACGCGCGCGAGTTCGATGTCAACGGCTACACGCACCATGCGACAGTCGACGCGCCGCAATATGAGATTAAGAGCAGCAAGACCGAACATGTCGCCTTCCACACAAGCTCGGCGCTCACCAAGCTTCGCGACTGACACTCCTGCCAGGCGTGATCGATGACAGAAACGATCGCCCCATGCCCACGCCTTTCCGGCCTTCCTCGCCCGAACCTCTTCGTGCCCGTCTCAGCGACGCGGACAATCGCATCCATCTCGACCACTGGATGCCGCCGCAGCGTGGGATTTTTCCGCGCATCCGGATCGGGAGCCATTGGTTCAATACGATCTGGGCACTGCCGATTGGCGCGGCGGCGCTGTTCTGCCTGATCGCGCTGGCGCAAAGCCTGCGCGAGCTTCCGAACGTCGCGGTCTTCATTCAGAACCATCCGGGCATCGCCCAATCGGCGCCGTCGGTCGACTCGGGATTTCCCTGGTGGCTGCAGCTCCAGCATTTCCTGAACATGTTCTTCATGATGTTCATCATGCGTGCCGGCCTGCAAATTCTGGCCGATCACCCACGACTCTATTGGAGTCGTGACTGCACGCCGGGCAGCGACTGGTTCCGCTTCCAAGTGCCGGTGCCAAAGGGGCGGATTTGGACCGCCAAGGATGATTCCGTCACACTACCGACTTGGCTCGGCATTCCTGGCCTTCGCCATACGCTCGGCTTGTCACGATGGTGGCACTTTTCGATCAACCTGCTGTGGCTGGTCAACGGCATCGTGTTTTATGCGCTGCTGTTTTCAACCGACCAGTGGCGCCGGCTCGTGCCATTGACCTGGGAGGTCATCCCAGCGACGCTCTCCACGGCGATCCAATATGCCTCGCTAAACTTTCCGGTCGATGAAGGCTGGACCCGCTATAACGGCCTCCAGCAGTTCAGCTATTTTATCACCGTTTTTGTTGCGGCGCCCGCCTCGATCGTCACCGGGCTGATGCAGAGCCCGGCAATCTCCAACGCGTTGGGCTAGTTCGGACGGCTGTTCAACCGGCAGATGATGCGATCGATCCACTTCATCTCGTTCGCATGGTTCGTCGGCTTCATTCTGGCGCATGGCGCCATGGTATTCGTCACCGGTATTCGGCAGAACACCAATCATATGTTCGGCGGCGTCAATGATGCGTCCTGGATGGGGTTTCCCCTGTTTCTACTTGCGATGGCCATCATGACAACGGCCTGGCTTGTTGTCTCACCTCTTAGCATCCGCCATGCACGTCTCGTACAGAGTACGGGCGCTTTCATGATCGGCTGGCTCATGGGGCTGACCGAGGGCTGGGATCCACGCTCCCAACTCACGAAGAAAGATATTTCACCCTATTTCTGGCCGAACGGTACCATGCCGAACTCGAAAGAGTTCGACGATCTCGTGGCCGAGAACTTCGCGAGCTACAAGCTAAGGGTCGACGGGCTTGTTGGGGCGCCGCGGGAGTTCTCGTTGGCCGACCTCAGGGCGATGGCAAAGCAGGAGCAAATCACGACGCATTTCTGCATTTAGGGCTGGTCGGGCGTCGCCGAATGGGGTGGCGTTCCCATGCGCGATATTCTCGACCTGGTGAAGCCGACACCGAATGCCCGTTACGCAGTGTTCTATTCCTTAGCTGACGGCGCCGATGGCGGCCGATACTACGACGTTCATAAGATCGGGAACATGCGGCATGAGCTGACGATCCTCGCCTATGAGATGAATGGGGCGCCGCTCAGCATTCTGCATGGAGCGCCCCTGCGGCTACGCTGCGAGAACGAGCTCGGCTTCAAGATGGTCAAATGGGTCGTGGCGATCGAGTTCGTTCATGACTTTGCCGACCTCGGCGCCAGGCAGGGCGGCTACAATGAGGACCACGAATTCTACGGTTACCGCATGCCGATTTGATCAATCGTGGGAGCGACAGTTGTGATCGAATGCAGCCCAATTAATCTGTCAACCATTAAGCTGCAGACAACCTGACAACGCCGTGTGCACGCTTGGTCTTGCATTCACACTCCGACTGCAACTGTCCCGCCCGATTACCTGCTTCCCTTCATTTTGGACTGATCGAAGGCGCGGGGTAAAATAGTTACTTTTCCTCGACGCGACCCTGCGAACTTGCATACATTTCGAGTGCCTTGCACGCATTCGACCATGCAAAATCCTCTGCATAAAGCGCCGAATGCAAATACGCCCAGGTCATTCGCTGCACCACAGCCAGTCGATCCGGGTTCTCGTCATCTGTCTCTTTCGCGTCATAACCAGCGATCCCGCCCAGTCCGTGTTTTGCGCCGAATAGGGTAAGCAGGCCGTCACTGCCAGGACCGTGGTAATAAGGGTCGGTGTGCCACTCGGCACCGCGTACGGTCAAATGCGGCGAACCGTCGCTATCACCAACGACCACCAGGGTCCTTGTCGTCATGTGTGAGTAGTCGGGGTTCATCGACGTATAGTGATCGGCAGCAAACTTGCTCAGACTGTCACCGCCATTTCCGGGTGCGGCCAATAGCACACCCGCTGTGATACGCGGCTCGATCATGCTTACGTTCGTTGCCGTCTCGTCATTAGTATCGGTCAATAATGCACCGAGGAGCAAGCCGACCGTTTGCCCTCCTAGAGAATGTCCAACCGCCGCGATCCGGCTCCGGTCCAGGCGACCTGCGATCAATGGAACCGAAGCTTCGATCTCATCAAGCTGGTCAAGGATAAGTTTCATATCCTGGACACGCGACCGCCAGAATAATGGCCCGCCCGGTGCATCCGGTCCAAGTCCGGCTACCTTTGAATTCGCATGCGTGGGCTGAATAACGACGAAGCCGTGTTCTGCATAGAAATTGACGAGAGGACCGTAGCCATCTTTCGATGGAAGATAGAGCGATGGCCCATGTCCATGTGATAGCAGAATGATGGGCAGGTTGCTGCCCGACAACGGAGCGGTGATACGCATTTGGAGAGGCAGCCCGCGTTCCGGGGCCGCCAGCGTCACAGGACTCACTGAGACGGTAGGAACGGCGTTATTGATGGGAATGTGACGGGCCTCGTTGATCAGGTTGTTCATAAATTTCTCTCTGTTTCCGTGTGGCGAGACCGAAGCGGCCGGCCTATATATGATAATCGGAACCGCGATCCGGAAATATGCGGATCAACGTTCCGATTATGAAATGATATACGGAACATTGATCCACTTAACAAGTGCATGGCGAAGACATTGGTGAAAAAGTCGATGACGGAGGCACAACTGCGGGAAGACGTGGAGACGGCGAACGCTGACAACAGCCAGCAGCACAGACGTATACGCGCGGATGCCCTTCGCAACGAGGATGCCGTGCTGGAAGCTGCAAAGGTGGTATTCAAAACCTCCGGAGTCGATGCACCAGTCAGGGAGATCGCGTCCAAAGCAGGCGTTGGGGTTGGCACACTTTACCGACGTTTCCCAAATCGATCTGACTTGGTGGCAGCAGTGTTTCGCCGGGAAGTTGACAGCTGTGCCGCGCAAGCTGCCTTGCTGGCGTCCGCGCATTCCCCTGACCAGGCACTCATCGCCTGGCTGAAGCACTACACGGATTTCATAAGCACCAAACGGGGTCTCGCAGCCGCATTGCATTCAGGCGATCCGGCTTTCGATGCCCTGCCTGGCTATTTCAGGTCGAGTTTTGAACCGGCTCTCAAAACGCTGCTTAACGCGGCGGCGGAAGCCGGACATGTTCGCAACGACATTGCGCCCTACGATCTGCTCCGTGCGATCGGTAACCTCACTGTAGCTTCCGGTGAAGACGCTGTAGCGCACACGGCGAGCATGGTCGGCCTCTTGATTGACGGTTTACGGTTCGGTGCTGTTGCCGGAAGTAAGTCGTAGCTCGCACTGGCTCACGACGGTGGAGGTTGTCACCTTCTGACAAGCGACTGCACCGAGGGATATTCTCGGTGCAGTCACTGCCCATGTCCGCAATGGGCCAACCCGGTGTTCCACGTTCGAATTATGCCAAGCTTTCAATCCTGGATTACCGGAAATCTCGGGCTGCAGGAGGATGCTGTCGCGTTTGTGAAGTCCGTGCTGGATTGTTGGGCACCAGTTTTCGAGGAGCTGTGTGAGCGTGCCCACGGCCATCTGCCGTTCCACAAGATTCTTCGGCACATAGCCGGTGCGCGGCCGCCTTCAATCTGAATGGCCAGCCGTTGGCCTTCATATCGCTTTCAAACCTGCGACAAGGGCTACCACCTGCCTTCCAATCTGTTCTCTGGTGATCCGTCGCCGCACAATGATCATTCCCCAGTAGAGGGCTGACGGGACCAGGTCCAAGGCCAGTTCGGCATCGATCTCCTTGCGAACCTCCCCCCGTGTGACGGCACGCTCGATCATTTCGATGCCGGCTCGGCGTCGTCCGCCTGCCAGCTTGTCCAGCAGGGGGACAAGTTCGCTCCTGCGGGCTCCTTCGGCATAAATGTCGGGAAGGATGCGCCTGATAAGTCGATGCCTGAGCGCCCGTCGCATCATCAGGAGATAGGCTTCCAGTTCTTCCGCCAGCCCACCCCGGTCGGAAACATCGGTCAAGGCCAGGCCCAGCCGCTCGACGGCCTCCGAGGCAAGAGCCAGTTTCGAGGGCCAACGACGATAGATAGCGGCCTTTCCCGCACCCGCCCGCGCCGCAACACGCTCCAAACTCAATCCGGTGTATCCATGTTCGGCCCACTCTTCGAAGAAAGCGCGATAGAGCGCGTCCGTCAGTTCGGATCGCATGACGGCGGCCCCGGTAGGCTTTCTTCTATTTTTTTCGTCGATACTATTGCGTTCCATCCAGATATCTCCTTATATGGACGGAACGATATCGTTCTACAAGCAAGGAGTAAAGACCATGACGACAAACACCGACCTCTTTCCCAGTCTTTCGGCACTGTTGGGGCAAGCTCTGGGAGACCTGCTCGCCCCTGAGGCCAAAACCTTCCTCGACATGTGTGCGGACGACATTCTCTTCGAATTCCCCTTCACACCGCATGGCGGGACCGCGAGGCTCGACGGCAAGGCGGCGCTCGAGGCCTATCTTCCGACAGTCGGAAGTTTGATCACGATTGAGTCCATGACGCTTGGCCGCGTCCTTGTTTCGGCCCAGCGCGACGCAGCCGTGATCGAGTTCAGCTGCAAGGGGCACGCCAATCAGACTGGCGCTCGATATGACCAGGACTATGTCTCCGTAATTGACCTGAAGGACGGCCGGATCGCTCGTTATCGCGACTACTGGAATCCGCTCATTGTGCTGGCGGCTCTGGATGGTGCGCATGCAGCAGGTGAAGCCCAGGCTGAGGGTACAAAACATGTCGGCTAAGGTTCTCGTTATCGGCGGCACGGGAAAGACCGGACGCCTCGTTGCCAAAGGGCTCAAGGAACGTGGCGTCGCGCACCGGATCGGCACGCGAACGCCAACTACTGAAACAGACATTGCCTTCGACTGGCAGCAGCCGGAGCTTGCCCAGCGCGCATTCGACTCCGTTGAAGCCGCTTACATCGTCGCGCCGACGAACAGCAGCGACCACGGGACAATCGTTCCGCCCATTCTCGACATCGCGCGCTCTGCTGGCGTTCAGCGTTTCGTGCTTTTGAGCGCGTCGTCGCTTGAAGCCGGTGGGCCGATGATGGGACAGATTCACGCCTATCTGCAACGGAAGGCCCCGGAATGGACGGTCTTGCGCCCTACCTGGTTCATGCAGAACTTCTCTGAGCAGCAGCACCTTGCGACCATCCGGGACAACAACGCGATATACTCTGCGACGGGTGCCGGGAGGGTCGGATTCATTGACGCGAGCGATATAGCCGACGCGGCCGTCGGCGCGCTTCTTGCCGAAAGGTCATGGAACGCGGACTTCATTCTGACCGGGCAGGAAACGCTGTCATATGCAGACATGGCCGCCAAGCTCTCCACGGCGCTCGGGCGCAGGATAGAGCATGTCAACCTGACCGTTGAGCAACTCGCGGACCGATACCGGCAAGGCGGCTTGGACGAAACTTATGCGCAGATGCTCGCCGCGATGGACGCAAAGATCGAGCAGGGCGGCGAAGATCGCGTAACCGATGGTGTCGCCAGGATGACGGGTTATGCGCCCACGACGGCCGATGCCTTCATCCTGCTGAACAAACCACGCTGGGAAAAGGAGTAACATGCRGAGTACGCGCTGTCGGCGAAGGCCTTGTCGATGGCAAGCTCCGCTGACCCTGTGAACCGCCCCGGCTTTGCCGGAGACCGTTTGGTTTAAGTTATGCGGCCACGGCTGGTTCGTCCAGCATGGCGTAGTATCGTTCTTCGGCTTCAGCTGGTGGAATATTGCCGATGGGCTCCAGAAGTCGTCGATTGTTGAACCAATCCACCCATTCAAGCGTGGCGAACTCCACGGCTTCGAAGTTGCGCCATGGTCCTCGCCGATGGATGACCTCGGCCTTGTAAAGGCCGTTGATCGTTTCGGCGAG